>JASHVU010000098.1 GCA_030044455.1 Acidobacteriaceae bacterium
TCCCTGGCCCTGGCCGCGGCAACTGCCGGCGCTCAGGTTGCTTCCCACGCACCGGCGCTCAGGTCCATGCCTGCTCCAGCCACATCCGCGCCTGCTTCAGCCGCGTCCATGCTAGATCCGATCGTGGTTACTTCAGAGCCCGTGGCTCACGTGAACGGCACAGTCTTGACGCAAGCCGACCTGGTCCGTGAGGAATACGCAATCTTCCCTTACGCCCGCCAGCACAACGGGATTCCGAAAGACATGGAACCCGAGATTCGTCAGGGTGCGATGCGCATGATGATCTTTGAAGAGCTCGTCTACCAGGAAGCCCAGCGGCGCAAAATGACCGTCCCGCCTGTAAGGATGCAGAAGGCCGAGATGGATTTCCGCAAAACCTTTACCACACCGGAAGAGTACAACGCGTTCATCGAGAGCGAGTTTCGAGGCTCGCAGCAGTTGCTCGATGCAAAGATCCGGCGTTCGTTGCTTATTGATGCCCTGCTCAAGACCGAGGTGCAGAGCAAGAGCCAGGTGACTCAGATCGAGGCACGGGCCTATTACGACAAACATCCCGAACTCTTCAAGATTTCTGAGTCCTATATTTTTCAGACTCTCTCGGTCATCGTGCCCGACAAAGCCACGCCTGAACAGGCAAAGGAGGCACGTGTGCGGGCCGAGAAAGACCTGCCCCAAGCCAAGGCGACGAAGACCAACGATGAATTCGGTCTGCTGGCCGAAAAAGCATCTGACGACGACTACCGGGTGATGGAGGGGCAGCACAAGGCCACACCGGTGGATGAGCTGCCGCCCCCGGTCTTCGAAGCCCTGCACTCGATGAAGGTCGGCGACGTAAGCAACGTCATTCAGGTCGGGCAGGATTTCACCATTCTCCGCCTCAACGCACACATTCCGGCGGGCAAGCAGAGGTTTGAAAACGTGCAAGTAACACTCACCAGAAACCTGGAGCAGCAGAAAACCAACAAACTTCGCGCTGCACTGGACCAGAAACTGCGGCAAAGCGCAAAGATCGAAGAACCTTAGGCGGTTGGGGGCCCGACCGAGCTGGACCCTCTCGACATCGCCCGAAACCGTGAACGTATCAGTTAACCGCAAGACCTAGCCAAGTAGAGTGACGGATCGCAAACAGTGCCGGGTTTCTTTCGAGTCGCGTTGGTTTTGCCCGCCGGGCTGCTGGTTTTGGCGGCCCCGCTTGCCGCACAGCTAAAGCTCGGTGACTTCAGTTCAACATTGAACGGAAACGTGTCATCGGGCTATACGGCGGACTTCGGAAACCAGACTTCGTCGGACCATGGCTGGACGGCAGGCGGAACGACCAATCTTGGGGGCAGCTTTTACAATCCCAACTTTATTAACTACGCAGCGTCGGTCTTCCTCAACCAGTCGCGCGCCAACTCCTCGTTTCAATCCATCTCCAACTCCAGCGGCGTTGCCTTGTCGACAAATGTTTTTGGCGGCAGCCATTTCCCCGGCGCCATCACCTATTCCAAGAACTTCGACAGAGAGGGCAACTACGGCCTGCCGGGCACTCCCAATTATGTGACGCACGGCAACAATGGGGACCTCGGCATCACCTGGGGCTTGAATCTGCCTAAAGCGCCCACCTTTACCGCCGGCTTCCAAATGGGCACGGACAATTACACCGTTTATGGATCGGACGATGAGGGCAACAGTTCATTTCATTCGATCAATCTCCATTCTTCCGATATGCTGCAGGGGTTCAGCATGAACGGCACCTACGACCGTGGCGCGAGCCATTCCCTGGTTCCCGAAGTCGTGAGCGGCGAATCGGAGTCTGAAATTCAATCCAGTTCCGACGGTTACGGATTCGGAATTTCACATGCACTTCCGTTGCATGGTTCGGTATCAGCCAATGCCAGCCGCTCAAGCTTCAATACCGATTCCGCAGGCTCAACTGCAACCGGCACGGTTGATTTGCTCAACCTGGTCGCAGCCGTCCTTCCGGCGCCGAAACTAACCATCTCGGGCAACGTCGATTATTCCGACAACCTGGCCGGGCAACTGGCCGAGGCTGTGGTGAGCGCAGGCGGTGCGGTTCCGGCCAGTCTTGACAATCAGACATCCTATTCTCTTGATACACAGGTCACCATGACGTATCTTGCGACTGAGGCAATTCAAACCTCCGTCTACGCCGAGCGGCGCGAGCAGTATTACCAGGATCAGACATATTCAGCCAACACGTACGGTGGAAACGGATCTTTCACGCACCGGCTCGGAAACGGCACATTCAGCGCCTCATTGCTCATGGCCGGTAACACCGCGCCTCAGCAGGGAGCGGACTCCCTGAGCTTCGCGGCCTCAGCGCATTATTCAGGCGAGCTTGAGGGTTGGATCTTTAACGGCTCGGTGAGCTACGCCCAAAACATGGCCACCCTCCTGGTGGCGGACATGAACTCGACTTACGACATCTCGGCCAGCGCGCATCGAAGATTCGGCCAGTTCAACGTCAGCGCGGGAGGCTCGAGCGCGAGGACGGCGTTGACGGGCCAGTCGGGCACTTCAAGCAGCAGTGAAGGCTACAACGCCAGCCTGGGCTACGGCTCCTTGATCGACGCCACCGGCAGCTACTCAAAGTCGAGCGGCCAGGCGCTGGTCACAGGTGCGGGCCTGGTCACAGTGCCGGTTCCGCCTCCCACGCTGCCCTCCGACTTGGTTGCTCTTTACGGTGGAACCAGCTATTCCGGGACACTTTCGAGCGCTCCCATCAAAGGGCTTACCCTTTCCGCCAGCTACAGCAAATCCGACGCCAACACCAGCGACAACGGAACCAATACCACCAATCAGAATGAGCAGTACAATGCAATTGTTCAATACCGCATTCGCAAAATGGGGTTTACCAGCGGCTTTGCGCGGCTGGACCAGGGCTTTGGCGGGACATCGAACCCGCCTTCGATCATTTCGTCGTTTTATGTGGGGTTAACGCGTTGGTTCAACTTCTTCTAAAGGAAGTGCGGCGGAAACGTCGCTGGGCATCGCCGGTTCTCGCCCTCATCCTGTTGACCCCGGTCTTTGCATATCCAAAGCCCAAGACCTCTTCACCTCCGGAGCTGTGGGAACTCTCACTGGATGGCGGTCGCAGGCTTGTCTGGGAGCACAGCTTCGGCTCAGAGTCCGAGGTAAGGAAGGTCGGTTTCTGGGGCAAGGTCGTCGATGTAGTTGCGGGTGCGCCGGAGATGCATTCCATGGTGCGTCCTTACAGCGTCGTCACCGACTCTCGCGGACGCGTCATCGTCACCGATCCGGGTGCAGCGGGAATACACATCTTCGACTTCAACGCACACAAATACAAATTCATCCAGCGCATCAAGAACGAGCGTGATTCCATGCTCTCGCCGCAATGCGTTGCCGTAGACGCCCAGGACAATATCTACGTGACCGACTCCAATGCCGGCGTGATCTTTGTTTTCGACGCAAACGGCAAATTTCAACGCACGATCGGCAGCCTGCGCGGGGGTGAAGGCTACTACGAGCGGCCAACCGGCATAGCCATCGACTCTGCCGCGGGGCGCATTTACCTCAGCGACACGCTGCGCAACAAAATTCTTATCCTCGACATGCAGGGCAAGGTCGTGAAATTGATCGGCCAAAAGGGAGACGCAGACGGAGATTTCTACTTCCCGACCGAGCTCCGGCTCTCCGGCCCCGATCTGATCGTTGTCGATGCCATGAACTTCCGCCTGCAGTTTTTCGATCGCTCCGGCAACTTCGAGTCGTCGATGGGAAGCATCGGCGACTGCGCAGGCGCATTTTATCGTCCCAAGGACGTCGCGGTCGATTCAGAGGGTGACGTCTATGTCGTCGATTCTTCGCTGGGAGCCGTGCAGGTTTTCAATCGAAAGGGCCAGTTGCTGTATTACTTCGGCGAAAAAGGAACTCACGCCGGCGAATTCCAACTGCCTTCAGGGTTGTACATTGATCAAGAAGACCATGTTTACGTGGTCGACTCATTCAATCGGCGCGTGCAAGTGTTTCATTATTTTGGTTTGAACAAGCCGGCAGGGGAGGCGCCCAAGTGAGGCTCCGCAATCTCCTCACCGTCCTGACCATCGTCTCGGCGGCAGCTGTTGCGTCTGGCCAGATTACTGGCGACGCGTTGGGCGTGCACGACTTCGCGCCCACCGGTACTTCTCCCGTCACCGGTATGCGGCCCGACGCGTGTTCTTACTGTCATGCGCCCCATTCCGGCCTTAACACCGGGTTGTGGAATCAGAAGCTGACCAAACAGATCTATACCACCTATTCCAGCGATACCGAGAAGAACGTCACCCAGCAGCCCACCATCGGCGGTCCCAGCAACCATTGCCTAAGCTGTCACGATGGCACAGTCGCGATGGGCTCAACCGTTGTGTTTGGACAGGTGACGACGCACGGGTCGATGAATGCGCAGGATGTTTTCGGTAGCAATATGCAGCCGACCCATCCCTTCAGCATGGTGCTGCCGCTGAAAGACAGTATCGACCTTTTTTCTTCGCTGGCCGCGAATCATCGCACCAACGATGCCACCGGTGCAGTCACGCTGGTGAATGGCAACGTCGAATGCACCTCCTGCCACAACCCGCACGTGCAGGCTAAAGACCCCGTGGCCCTCAATTTTCTTGTCCTGAACTCTGCCAGCGGCGCGCTCTGCCTCGCCTGTCATAATCCCAATCGGAGAATCAGCGGCCAGGTCAATCCCATCGAGGACTGGTCGACCGGCGCACACGCAACTTCAACTGCAAAAATCTCGCAGAGCGCCTCGGTGGGCAGCTACGCCACCGTAACCGCGAACGCGTGCGAATCGTGCCACGCCGAGCACAATTCTGCGGCGGGGTCGCGCCTGCTGCGCGGCTTAAACGAGCAGGATTGCATCGGTTGCCACAATGGATCGAATGTTTCGCCCATGCCGGCCTATACCAATGTCTTTGCCGAGTACGCCTCGCCCAAGGTGGGCCATCCCTTTCCTACCTCAAACAATCCCCATGATCCCGCCGAAGCCGTACTGCTCAACAACAATCGGCATGCCACCTGCGTCGATTGCCACAATGCGCATAGCTCTCAGATCGTCGCAACCTTTTCCCGTCCTCCACTCATTCGCATTTCGCAACGCGACATTGCAGGCATAAGCTCGACCGACGGCACCACGGTTCTTACGCCAGCCGTCAATCAGTACGAGAACTGCCTGCGCTGCCACGGCATGAGCGCGGGAAAGCAGGTGCTTCCGATTTATGGTTATTTTCCCAACCGCGCCGTCTCGGCCGGCGACCCGCTCAACCTGATTCCGCAGTTTGCCCCCACTGCCACCTCAAGCCATCCGGTGATGCACGTAAGCAACAGCGCATTCGCGCAGCCCAGCCTGCGCACCCGAATGTTGCAGCTTGACGGCATTACGCAAGGCCGCGTCATGGGCACCCAGATATTCTGCACCGATTGCCACAACAGCGACGACAATCGCGAGTTCGGAGGAACAGGCGCCAATGGCCCCCACGGGTCAAAATGGACCCATATACTCGAACGCCGTTACGAGTTCAGCCAGACCGCAACGCCGGGCGGTTTGATCAGCAATCTCTTTCCCACTCCCGACCTCACCATTACCGGCCCCTACGCCATGTGCGACAAATGCCACAACCTGGCCAGCCAGGTGGTGAAGAATACCAGTTGGACATATCACAGCAACCACATCAACGATGGATTCTCCTGCTCCACCTGCCATACGGCCCACGGCATGGGCGCCACCAGCGCCACCATAACCGGTGAGCGGCTCATCAACTTCGACGTGAATGTTGTTGCCGCCAACAACGGCCAACCAGTCAGCTATAACCGCGCCACCAACAGTTGCGTGCTGGTCTGCCACCAGACGGCGCACAACGCCAACGGCACGGTCACCCACGTTACTTTGCGGACGGGTTTTTCGCCGCGCAAATAGGGACCTGCAACCACAGGCTTCTCAAATCACCGTACCCGCCGAGCCTCCGTTCATCTCATTCGACTTGTCGGCATGGCATTGCCGGCAGAACTGCGATGTCGAGTTTGAGTTGGGGTTGGTATTACTCGGATTGTAGGGCGCCCGCAGGAAAAACATGGTCGGGTAAGTCCCCTTCGGCAACCCGGATTGTGAACTGGCGGTGATATTGACCACGTTCATGGTGTGCGGATCGTGGCAGGTGGTGCAAAGCACGACTGCGGTGTTGTTGTACACGCCGGGCTGGACAAAGAACCCATAGTTCGTCACAAACCGGCTTGACATAGCGCCGGTCATCAGAATCTTGCCATTCGTTTGCGCACAGTCCCAATTAGCGCCTCCGCCGCCACAATTCAATTTCGCGCTCAGGCCCATCGGGTGATCGCTCAGATAGCTGCTGCTGCCTCCGATCCTGGTTCCGAACATGGTGGGAACTGTATTCTGTGTCCCATAAGTCGCCGGCAGCGCCTCATAGACTTTGTTTTTCATCATCGCCGACGATGCATAATTCCCGTCGTGGCAGCTCAGACAGGTCAGCATGCCTTCCACATCGGGGGTATTGGCTGAGAGGCTCGTAGGCAGGACCTCCACATAGGCTCCTCCGCCGGTCGCAATTGTCTTGCCGTAAAGGCTCGAGACGTCTTCACCCCAGAGCATGTTCGAACCCGCTGACGCGTCGGCTGATTTCGCGCTCCCGTTGCCGGCTGAGCCGCTGTGCGCGGCATGGCAGGCCGAACAACCTCGACCGGAGTTCATGTGCGCTCCCAGAACGTCGGTAACCGGACCCGCCTTTTGGCCTGCAATGAATGCCGAACATGGGAGGAATATCAGAGCAATCAACCCGCGCCGATGCATGGATTAGAACCTCCTTGGGTGTCCCTCACCTCATCGACAAACCCCTCCCGGGCAAGACATTACGACGGTCATTGGGGACAGTTTTGTTGGAGAAAAGGCGCAATTCGCCGGAAGGCAAGCAGAACTCTGTTTGAATCCAGGGCAGTTAAATTGGAGGGTTCTCATGATGCTGGCCGGGTTGATCGCCTGATCGGAGCCATGGAAAGTCCTTTGCGGCAGGTTCTCGATTCTGTGATATGAATCACTTTCAGGGCCAGCCAATCCATTTCTAATGTTCCTGCGCAGTTGTTTTCATTCCATTTGCAAGACGGGTGAGCAATCACGCAGCCGCTCTCGTGCGTTGGGTCGGCAGGCACTTAAATTGGCGCTTTCCCAGGGTTTATGAATCTTCTCCATCATCGCATCCGGCTCTCGAGCAGTGTCGCTTCAAAATGCGGCCACCCCGTAGTCTTCAGAATCCTTGCCGTGGCGGCATTCCTGGTCTTCATTACGGCGCGGGCGACGGCTGCTATCCATCCCGTTCCGCTCGACCCCAAGGCCGATCCCTCGACCTGCCTCCAATGCCATGAGGACAAGACCAAGGGAAAGTCAGTGCACTCGGCCATGCAACTGGGCTGCCTGACCTGCCACGAAATTCGCGTGAATAAAGACGTAACGCGCGTCAAGCTGATCACAGCCACGCCGGTTTCGCTCTGCCTCACATGCCACGCTGACAAAAAGGCCAGCGACATCAAAGGCACAGTCCACCCTCCCGCCGTTCGCGACTGTATGAGCTGCCACGATCCCCACTCGAGCGACAACAAGAACCAGTTGCTCAAGCCGGAGTCGGGCGATGCCAAAGACAATCTCTGCCTGAGTTGCCACACCACCGGCATGAGCACGCTTGCCGGCGGCAGCCGCCACGCCGCGCTCGACATGGGCTGCGATACCTGCCATTTGACCCACAAGACCGGACCGGAGCCAACCATCGAGAACAGGTTCCACCTGACCAAGGCAACGCCTGCGCTGTGCGTCGATTGCCACGACCCCAAGGACGCCGACTTACAAAAGGCGCATAACAACCAGCCCTTCGGCACAGCGAACTGCGTGGAGTGCCACGATCCCCACCAGTCCGACAAGCCCAAGCTGATGGCAAAGTTCCAGCACGCTCCGTTCCAGGCAGGCGGCTGCGATACCTGCCATGCACCGGCAAAGGACGGCAAGGTTGTGCTGACGCAGACTGACGTCAAGTCGCTTTGCGTCACCTGCCACGACGACAAGGCCAAGCTTATTGATAACGCCAAGGTGCCGCATCCCGGCGCGGCCGGCGACTGCACCGATTGCCACAGCCCGCACGCCAGCAACGAATCCGGCCTGCCCAAGACCGACTCCGTAAGCATCTGCCTGGGATGCCACAGCGACGTGCAGGAGGAGGCCAAGAAGCCCTTCCATCACCAGCCGGCCTTCGGTTTGGGCTGCGCCACCTGCCACACCCCGCATGGCGGCGACAACGATCACCTGCTTCGCGCCGCGGGCAACGCTCTGTGCCTGGAGTGCCACGGCCCCGATTCTGTTCCGCAAAAGACCGACGACGGAATGCTGGCCATCTTCAACGGCCAGATCAAGCTGCCGGCCGACTATTACCAGAAGAACCAGGTACCCATCCTGCCGCTCAAGTTCGGCCTCGGACACCCGGTTGACTACCATCCGGTCTCAGACGTGATGGACCCGAAAAGCCTGACCAAGATCAAGGCCCATTTGACCTGCCTCTCCTGCCACCAACCGCACGCTTCGGCGCAGCCCAACCTGCTGGTCAAGGACCAGGCCAACAACATGCAATTTTGCGACATGTGTCACAAGAACCGGCTCAACATGGAAGAGACCGTTTCCCCCGGGAATTGATTGGAGATTCAAATGTCCAGCTTCCTCTTCAATTCGACTCGCGCCACCAGGACGCCGGCCCTGCTGCTGATCGCTGCACTGGGTATCGCCGTTCCTTTTGCGGCTTATGCATCAAGCAAGAAAAAAACTACGGCCGATACAACGCCGGCCGCCGGTCCGCGCACATTCAAATTCGATCCCAAAACCCTTGTCTGGCCGAGCCCTCCCAACGTCGCGCGCGTTCGTTGGATGGATTACTTTGCGGGGGTCAAAATCGACTATTCTGCGCCCGCCGCCACCAAGACCAAGGCATCCTGGATGGACCGGCTGGCAGGCACGCAATCGCAACAGGAAAAAGTCGATACCAAGGCATTCCCCTTTCAGTTGATCGGTCCCTACGGCATCGCCATCGACTCGAAGAACAAAGTCTACGTCGCCGATCAGAAAGTCGGCGCGGTATTCATCTTCAACACTGATACGCACGACACTGAGCTCATCCGCAATGGATACGAGGCGCACTTTGGTTGGATCAACGGATTGGCGATCGACGACGACGATCGGCTCTTTGTATCCGACGGCAAATTGCACCACGTCCTGGTCTTCAATCCCAAGCATGAACAGGACGGACAGATCAGCGAAGGCCTTGTGGACCCGGTGGGCCTGGCCATCGACACGACCAATCGATTCCTCTACGTAGTGGATACCCAGCAGGACCAGGTGATGGTCTACGATGCCGATACTTACAAGTTACTGCGCCGCATCGGCACGGGCGGCAAGAATCATACGCTCACCAGCCAGGGAGACTTCGGCGCGCCGCAAGACGTGGCTGTGGATGCCGACGGCAACATCTATGTCACCGACACGCTGAATGATCGCGTTGAGATTTTCGATGCCGATGGCAACTTTATCAGCACCTTCGGCAAAAACGGCGATGGCCCAGGTTACTTCGAGAGGCCCAAGGGGATTTCCATCGACAGCGATGGACATATCTGGGTTGCCGACGAGGTTCAGGACCGCCTGCAGGTTTTCGATAAAGACGGCCACTTACTCACGTACATCGGCTACAAACACGGCGATCTTCCCGGTCAATTCCAGGCGCTGGTCGGAGTCGCCATCGACAAGAACAACCGGGTCTTCACTACCGAGCAGTATCCCGGCCGCCTGCAGGAATTCCAATACATCAGCGACGCGCAAGCCGCAGCTGAGAAGCGGCAGGCTGAAGAAGCGGAGAAACGCGCCACGCAGCATCCGAAGGTGTCTACGCAGTCCTCCACCGGGAAGCCGGCGCCACCGGCAGCGGCTGCTTCGCAGATTGGAACGAGCACACCAAAAGCATCGCAATAGCCGTTGCGTTTCACGCTTGAAGCGGATTTACCGTTCTTATCCAAATGCGGTTGCCCGGTGGTCTCGACATTAATCTGTTGACATTGCTTTCATTTTTATTTAACTTCTCGAACATCCCATCACGCCGTTTTCCCCCGGCGGAGCTCTCTACTCGCTCGACTCTTCCGGCAAAGCGTGAGCTTTACACGCAAACCTTCCGCCATTGAACGCGTGAACTGGGCTCCAAATAAGAACTCCAAGCGCTGGTTGCAGGGGTACCGATGAGCGCTGGAGAGTCTACATCAGCGCAAATCTACCCGGCGCCAGTCGGGCATGAGCAGTAGAGCTGAATCAAATTTTTTAGGAGGAATAGCTATGCAAATGGCCGCGACGAGAAAGCTGTATGCTTGGGCGCTGTGTTGTTCTCTGGGTTGCACGGTTGCCTTCGGTCAAATTGGTTCCACATCGCTGCGCGGCACGGTCAAGGATTCAAGCGGTGCAGTCGTCCCGGGCGCAACGGTCACAGCCACCAACCAGGCAAGCGGGATCGCTTATCATACCCAGACAAGTAGCGCCGGCTTTTATGTTTTCCCTGATCTTGTTCCGGCACACTATCTGGTTACTCTCACCGCCAACGGATTCGGTACTCAAGTTCGCTCCGCTGAACTGCTCGTCAGCCAGCCCGCCACCATCGATTTCGCTCTTAGCGTTCGGGCGGAAAGCATTACCGTCGACGTCAGCTCAGAGGCTGAATCACTCAACCTGACTGACGCCACCATGGGCAATGCCGTCGGCAACGACACCATTCAGGCTCTGCCCATGGACGGCCGCAACCCCATCGCCCTGCTCACCCTCCAGCCCGGCGTGCTCTACATCGGCAACGAGGTTTCTGACAGCCGCCAGGGTGCCGTAGCCGGCGGACGTTCCGACCAGGGCAACGTTACTCTCGACGGCATCGACGATAACGACCAAGTTTTTGGCACTGCGTTCACAGGCATTCTGCGCTCCACGCTCGACTCCACTGAGGAATTTCGCGTAGTTACATCAGACGCAACCGCTGCCTCGGGCCGCTCCTCCGGCGCCCAGGTCGACTTGGTCACCAAGAGTGGCACCAACCATATCCATGGCTCGGCTTACGAGTACTATCGGCCCACTAACACCGTCGCCAACGCCTACTTCTACAAGAACGAGGAACTGACTTCTGATTCGCCGAACATCCCGCAGAAATACGTCCTCAACACCTTTGGCGGCGCTTTCGGCGGCCCTGTGAAGAAAGACAAGCTCTTCTACTTCTTCAACTACGAAGGCCAGCGTCAAGCCATCGATGAGGTTGTAGAAGCGACCGTTCCCACGCCCAGCTTCATGGCTGGCGGCCTGCAATATACAAACACCAATAATCAGACTGAGCCCTTGACGGCTACGCAAGTAGCCAACATGGATGAGCCCTGCGTCAACAATACCTTCAAGGGCGCACCGGTTTGCCCGGACGGCCCAGGCGCTAACGGCGCGGTGCTCAGCTATCTTGCTCCTGTCAAGACATCCACAAATCCCATCGGGGGAGATGGTGGATTGAATAGCGCTGCCCTGTTTTTTACTTCGCCCGCACCATCTACCCTCAACACCAGCATTCTCAAACTCGACTACACTCCCAATAGCAAGAACCGCTTCTTCGTCCGCGGAAATCTGCAGAAGGACACCACAGCCGGAGCTGAGAATCTTCCTGGACAGGGCCCGGCCACCTTCTACGACGACAACACCAAAGGCATCGCCGGCGGCTACACATGGATTCCAACCGCGCACATCGTGAACGACCTCCGCTACGGCTATGTCCGCCAGGGCTGGCAAAGCGGCGGAATCGCCCCGGGTAACTGGGTCGATCTTTACGGCCTCACACAGCCCACGGCGCAGACCGGCTCCAGCTTGCTCCACGTGCCGGTAAACAACATTACCGACACTCTCAGCTGGAACAAAGGCACGCACACCCTTGCTTTTGGCGGAACCTGGCGCGGCATCACCAACCACCACTCCGGCAACGGCGGGTCATTTGGTGGCGCCAGCACCAACTACCAGTATGCAAACACCAGCGATTTGCCTGAACCCGCGGATATGTCCGCCAGCTTTAAAAACTCATGGCAGCTCGCATGGGCGGATCTCATGGGAATCATCCCCGAGTTGAGTTTGCCGTATAACTACGCCATCACCAGCCCCACCGCGGCGACCGCCCAGCCGGAAGGCGCACCCGTCGTCCGCAACTTCCGTTCCAATGAACTCGAGGGCTACGTGCAGGACGCCTGGCATGCACGCTCCAACCTGACCTTTACCTACGGCGTGCGCTATACGCTGCTGCAGACGCCTTACGAAACCAATGGCCAGCAAATCTCATACAACATTGACATGGATGCCTGGTACAAGAAGCGCGAGACGGAAGCATTGCAGGGCCAGGTGTACGAGCCACTCCTGTCGCTGGCTCCATCAGGCAAAGCCAATCACGCTCCAGGATTCTGGCCCGTACAGAAAAAGGACTTTGCTCCGCGCATTGGAGTTGTGTGGTCGCCTGACGAAAAAACCTCAGTCCGCGCCAGTGCCGGAATGTATTACGACCACTACGGTGAGGCGCTCGTGAATAACTGGGACACCAGCGGCGAGAGCGAAATTGGCCTCGCTGCTGAAGTCACCAACACGGCCGACCTGTTGGGCTTCGAGCAAGCGCCCCGCTTTACCGGCCCGCATAACCTGCCCGACATCACGCTGCCATCGTTCCCAACGACTGAGTCTTACCCCTTCGCGCCCAACGTGGGCAATTACGGCATCAACTGGGGCATGGACAACCACATCAAGACACCCTACGCCGAGGCCTACAATTTCTCGATCCAGCACGAGCTGCCAGGCGGTTTCATGTTTGAAGAGGCGTACGTGGGGCGGCTTGGCCGGCATTTGCTGCAAGACCTGGATCAGGCTGAACCTACCGACTTTGTTGACCCCGCAGGCGGCGGCGACTACTTCAGCAACGCCGCAATCCTCTCCAAATTGGTCGATCAGGCACCGTTCGGTACCCAGCAGTACGGCATCTTTGCTGGCAGCACGCAGAAAATCAACAACAACGTCCCCACGATTCCCTACTTCGAGGACGTTTTCTCGTATATGAAGAACTACGACTACATGGGCGAAAGCGCCAGCCAGGCCGTCTACAACGATGCCTGGGCTCCATTCCGCTACAACAACGGCGAGACCTTTTCACTCTTCTGGATGGACGTGAATCCCTACGGCCTCTTTCCCGGCAGTCCCGGTGCCAACGGAGGCCAGCCTGATTTCTGGAACCAGCAGTTCTCTTCGCTCTACGCGATGTCTTCTATCGGCACCAGTTCCTACAACGCGCTCCAGTTCACCCTCCGCCATCCCGCCTCGCACGGATTGACGGTCGACGTTAGCTATACGTTCTCGAAGTCGATGGATCTGGGCTCTGAAACCGAGCGATCCAGCATCTTCACCAACCAGGATGATGCGTATGTGAACTTCTCCATCCAGAACACGTGGAACCCCAAGCTCAACAAGGGGGTTTCGGACTTCGATACCCACAGCCTGGTTACCACCGACTGGGTTTACGTCCTCCCCGTGGGCCGCGGTAAGGCCGCCCTCGGTGGCATCAATCGCGTCGCTGATGCTTTTCTCGGTGGATGGCAATGGTCTGGTCTCTCGCGCTGGACCAGTGGACTTCCTTTCACCCTCCAATCCGTCGCCTATCCCACCAACTTTAACTATCAGGCCTTCGGCTTCAACATCGGCGGCGTCAGAACCCACAGAAACATCACTAACGGAATTCCTCATGTCTTCGACCAAACGACGGCGAACGCCATCGGCAACGGCATTTATTTCGGCAGTCCCATTCGTCTGCCCTACGCGGGCGAAGCCGGACAGCGCAATAACTTCCGCGGCGATGGGTATATGGACATCGACATAGCACTGGCCAAGAATTGGAGCCTGGGCGAATGGGCAAAGCTGAAATTTGCCGCCGAGGCTTACAACGTAACCAACACTGTCCGTTTCGACACCAGCCCGGTCGGCTTGGTTGATGGCACCGGCAGCGCGACCCTTGGCACATACGACGCCCCGCTCTCTACCTATCGCCGGATGCAGTTCGGCCTGCGGCTCGATTTCTAACCTAGGCCTCAACCTGAATTGAGCGGAACAAAAGTGCGGCCCGTCGACCGGGCCGCGTTTTTTGTCCAGAGTTCCTCGGGGACCAAGACTATGTTTTTCTTGCACACCATGCAATCGCTCGTGTCCTCGTTGCTATAATCCCGTGGTGAACGTATCGCGCCGTCATATTCTTCAGTTATCCGCAACCATTCTAGGTCCCGGCATCCTCGATTTTCTTCGCATGCCATCCTGGCGTTGGTCGAGCCTGCCAATTCTCGAAGCCGCGTCGATTCCCACCCCGCCGGCGACGCAAAGCGCGTCACCACGAGTGCAATTCGTGGATGTAGCCCGTGAGGCCGGACTCACGACGCCCAATGTCTGGGGCGGGGTTGACACCAAGAAGTACATCATCGAGGCCAAGGGTAGCGGCATCGCGTTTTTCGATTACGATCAGGACGGCTGGCTTGATATTTATCTCACCAATGGATCTCGTCTGTTTACCACATGGCCGGAGGGCAAGGCGCCAACCACCCAGCTCTATCACAACAATCGCGACGGCACCTACACTGACGTGACGGCCAAATCGGGCCTCGGCCGTTCCGGATGGCAGACCGGCGTCTGCGTCGGCGATTACGATAACGACGGTTGGGACGACCTGTTTTGCACATTCTGGGGACACAATATCCTGTTCCGCAACAACGGCAACGGCACCTTCACCGATGTAACCAAGGAAACAGGGCTTTGGAACGATGATGTTCGCTGGGGTTCCGGCTGCACCTGGATTGACTACGATCGCGACGGACTTCTCGATCTTTTTATTGCGAATTACATAAAGTTCGATCCGGCAATGACCCCGGCGCCTGGCGACAATGCCTCATGCCAATACAAAGGCGAGCCGGTGATGTGCGGCCCGCGTGGGCTCCCCCCGGGAACCAACCTCCTCTATCACAATAATGGCGACGGCACGTTCACTGACGTCTCAGAGAAATCGGGA
>JASHVU010000099.1 GCA_030044455.1 Acidobacteriaceae bacterium
TTCGCACGCAGTACCCGGGCGACTCGCTGTCGCTGGTGCTGTTTCACGATTCGGCTGAGGAGCTGCCGGTGGGGCACCTGGCGCGGGTGAAGGTAGGGCCTTGGCACACGAACACGCGCGAAGGGCTGCGCGTGGCACAGCGAATCCTCTCACGGCAGCGCAAAGACATGAAGCAGATTGTGATGATCACCGACGGCAAGCCCAGCGCCCTCACGCTGCCTGACGGGCGCATTTACAAGAATCCCTACGGCCTCGATCCGCTGGTGGTGAGCGAGACGCTTGAAGAGGTGGCGCGATGCAAGCGCTCGAACGTCTTGATCAACACATTCATGCTGGCGCAGGATGCCGGCCTGGTGCAGTTTGTGCACAAGGTGAGCGAGATGTGCCGCGGAAAAGCGTACTTCACTACGCCCGATACGCTGGGCCAATACCTGCTGCGCGATTACATGCAGCGCAAGTCGAAGATGATTCATTAGAGCAGCAAGTCGGCAAGTCAGCGGCTGGACGGGTGACGGAATCTAGACCGACGTCGTTCTTCACCTTACCTTTGCTCTTCCTTTTTATCTTCTCCTTCAAGGCTCTGACCCTTTGACTCGCTGTCTGGCTAAAACAGGTCGGGAATGCTATGGAAGGCGATGCGTGTGGGAGCCGCCTTGAAGGCGGTGAGCATAGATGCCGGCGCCAACGTGCTCATGCCGTACTTCGAATTCAACTCGTCCATGGCTTCAAGCAAGCGGGCGCGGCTTTGCTCGCCCTCGAGGGCATCGAAGAGGTTGAGCGAGTGCAGCCGATCGGGAACCAGGCCATTGAGGCTGACCCCGATGAAGTAGGGGTGGTCGTACTCCTGGCCTGAAGGGCGCGACTCCCACATGCGGCGCAGCGCGGCGATGAGCAGGCCATTGTCCTGGCACTCGCTGAGCCGGATTTCACTCTTCCATCCCTTTGCAGGAACGCCAAACCTCGAGACGGGCGTGGGAACATTGTTTGAGTCGCTTCGGGGCACGGCAAAGCCGATGGCGAGCCCGATGCCGCTGGCCCAGAGCTTGTGCTGGCGAAGGCGCATCGCCGCCTTGTGGAGCAGCTTGTGGGCGACGGCCCAGGCTTTTTCAGCAGTGCGCATCTCCGGCGCGAGCACATGCGAATGGCTGATGGATTTGAGGTGCTCGGTCTCGCCCATCTCGAAGTCTTCGCCGCGCAGCCAGTGCCAGAGCCGCTCTCCCCAAACCGATCCCCAGAGCTGACCGGCCCGCTCGCAATCGAGGGCGAGGAGGTCGTCCATGGTGTTCAGGCCCTGGGCGTTCAGGCGCTTTTCAGTCCTAGCCCCGATGCCGGGCAGGTCGCGGAGGGTGAGCTGGCGCAGTGCGTCGGGTAGGAGGTCGAGAGGTAGAGCGACGATACCGTCGGGCTTTTCCATATCACTGGCCACCTTGGCCAGGTAGCGGTTGGTGGCGAGGCCCACGGAGCTACGCAGCATTTCACCGGCATGCAGGCGGATAGCTGTCTTGACCCGGAGGCCGAGGTCGAGTGCCGCACGCAGCGGCCTCTCGCGGCCCATCAGGCGGCACGCCATTTCATCGATGGAGCAGACGGCGGTGACGGGGACGCAGCTTTCGACGGCTTCAACCACGCGGTGATGGTACTCAACGTAAATGTCGTGGCGGGCTTCGACGAGGACGAGATCGGGGCACATGCGTTTAGCCTCGGCCACCACTGTGCCGGTGCGCACGCCGAACTCCTTGGCCTCATAGCTGGCGGCGATGCAGACTGTGGTGTCGGCCATCATAGGGACCACGGCGACCGGCTTGCCTCGCAGTTCCGGTCGAACCTGCTGCTCCACCGAGGCAAAGTAGGAATTGAGGTCGACAAAAAGCCAGTTGACGTGGGGAGCTGCAAGGGGTTGCTGGCGTGCCTCAGGCGCAGACTCGGCAAAATGCGTAAGCTCTGCCGGCCACGGCTCAGCCGGGAGAATCTCGACCGGTATGGGTGCAGAACTCATGGCAAATCCATAACGCCCTGGGCTAGACAGACGGCCGAGGCGAGGGGCTCAGGCTCGAATCCGTGCGGGGCTGGCCCCATCTGTCCCAATTTGGGTCAATCCGCGCAGTTCAACGTAATATCTTCGCTTTTTATTCTCTATAACGCAAGAACTTTTGCGAAAGATACGGCATTTTCGGGCAAAATACTTTTGTGCCACGAATGTTGTATGTTCAATGCGATAGTATTGGACTCCACTACTGGGTGAGAATTGAATTGGGTGCGAACGCCGCGACATGGCTGACGGTTGCGCGTTTGCAATAGTGATATGCACAGCATGCTGGCATGGTTCGGATTGAATGCTACAACGCTCGCCGTCCTGGTGACGGTGGGGGTGGCCGTGCTTATTGTCTGCTGCCTCGAGTGCTCCAAATGTGGATGCCGCGAGAAAGACGAAATCTTCAAGCGGCACGAAGTATAGCCATTGAGTAAAGGCACCTCCCTCATCTGGGAGTTGGCGATCTGAACGGGCTTTACCGGTCTCCGATGATCCGGCCCCCGATCGCACTTATTTGCCGCCTAACAACCCACCCGAAAAGCCCGCCAATCTTCTAATTGATTTGCAGGTTTTCCAGCGGAATTGGAATCGCATTCCAGGCCGCTCCGCAAACTGAGGGTGAATTGTACTGGAAATCGAACACGACATTCCGATTCGCGTCCAAGCCAACCAGCCGCGCTTCCGTGTAGTTGTCCGCAGTCGCGAAATCGACCAGGTAGGTACCCCCGGACTCGTAGCTGCTACCGCAGATCGGTGAAAAG
>JASHVU010000100.1 GCA_030044455.1 Acidobacteriaceae bacterium
AGTGCAGGTAACGGAAACGGTCGAGCACGTCGGCGAGCGCGAAGTAGAGCGAGCGCAGTCCGAGCACAGCGGCAATGTTTGACGTATACGCGATGAAGGGGTTGTGCGTGACGGCGAGGACGGCGGGGATGGAGTCGGTGGCGAAGAGAAGATCGGTGAATTCAACGGCGACAATGACCGGGAGCAGCGAGCCGCGCGCGGGCTGGAGCCGACGAATCCACTCGGGAATGACGGTGCGGGCCGAGCCGCCGCGCAGCAGTTTGACGGCCGCGTAGAGCAGGAATGCGCCGAAGAGCCAGGTGATCCACTCGTATCGGCGGAGCAGCGTGACGCCTGCGCTGATAAAGACGGCGCGCAGCACGACGGCGCCCCAGACTCCCCAGGCGAGCGCGGTGTGCTGGCGCTGGCGGCTGATTTCAAAGCCTTCGAAGAGCAGCAGGAAGACGAAGAGATTGTCCATCGAGAGCGAGGCTTCAATGGTGTATCCGGCGACGAATTCGAGGGCGGGCTGGCGTCCCTGGGAGAAAGCGATCCAGAGAGCGAAGGCCGCTGCCACGACGACGAATGCTCCTGCGCCGAACCACGCTGAGGCCGAAGGATGACGGGCCTGGCGGCGATGGCCGGGCATGAACGAGTCGGCCACGAGCAACAGCGCCACTCCCAAGTGAAATCCGACCCACCACTCCCAGGAAACGCCGGCAAGCATAGGTGGATGGTAGCAAGACAGGGATCAGGGAACAGGGACCAGGGATCAGATTACGGTTTGGCAAGCTGACTCGCTGACTCCGCTCGAAACCCTCTTCCCGCCACCAAATACCCGGGTTCCGCATCTGCATAAGTAGCGGGGTGCAGCGAACGTGGGCGAGCTTACGGCGCAGATGCGAGCAGAGGTGGCAGGTCGGCACGGAGAGCGGCCGCGAGTGGTCATTGTCGGCGGAGGGTTTGCCGGCATCCACGCGGCGGGTGCGCTCAAAGATATGCCGGTGAGCGTCACGCTCATCGACCGGCGCAACCATCACCTGTTTCAGCCGCTGCTCTACCAGGTTGCGCTGGCGGTGCTGTCGCCGGCCGATATCGCCCAGCCCATCCGCTCGATCCTGAGCCGGCAAAAAAACACCGAAGTGCTGATGGACGAGGTAGTGGGGATTGACGTTACGGCGCGGCAACTGACGCTGGGCTCAAGCGCCCGCGTGGCATACGACTACCTGGTGCTGGCCACGGGGGCAAGCCACTCCTACTTTGGGCACGAGGAGTGGTTGCCGCTTGCACCGGGGCTGAAGACAGTTGAAGACGCACTTGAAATCAGGCGTCGGGTACTGCTGGCTTTTGAGCTGGCCGAGCGGCAGATGTTGGAGCACGGGTGGCATCCGCCGCTGAACTTTGTGGTGATTGGCGGCGGGCCCACGGGCGTGGAGCTGGCGGGAGCCATCAGCGACGTTGCACAGCTCTACATGAAACACGATTTCAGACACATCGATCCGGCCAAGAGCCGGGTACTGCTGCTCGATGGGGGACCGAGGCTGCTGGCCGCGTATCCTGAGGATCTTTCGACCAAGGCCGAAGAAACGCTGAAGCAGTTGGGTGTTGAAGTGCTCACCAAATCGAATGTCACAGATGTGGGGCCGGGATGGGTTGAGGCCGAAGGCAAGCGGTTTGACTCAGCGGTGACCCTGTGGGCCGCGGGCGTGCAGGCGTCGCCGCTAGGCAAACTGCTGGGCGCCCCGGTAGATAAACGTGGATGCGTGATTGTGGATGATCGGCTGAATCCGCCGGGGCTGCCCGAGGTATTTGTGCTGGGCGATTTGGCGCACCTTGAAGAGAACGGACGTCAGATTCCCGGAGTGGCGCAGCCGGCCATGCAGATGGGTGACCACGTGGCAAAAATCATTGCGGCCGATCTCGAGGGCAGGCCGCGGCCGGCTTTCCATTACTTCGACAAGGGCGACATGGCAACCATCGGGCGCATGGCCGCGGTGGCCAAAGTGGAGTGGCCCTTCAAGGCGCACATGAGCGGACTTCCAGCGTGGCTCACGTGGATTGTGGTGCACATCTTCTTCCTCATCGGATTCAGGAATCGCATTTTTGTGTTCTGGACATGGATATGGACCTACTTCACCTTTCGGCGCGGCGCGCGGCTGATTACCGGCGACCAGCAGCTGCCGGGATGGAAGGAACGGACCAAGGCTGGACGGGTAGAAGAGACGAAGAGCAGGGCCGCGGATTGAAACGAGTGAAGAGCGAACCGTGTTCAGTGTCCAATGACCTGCTTGCGACGACTAAATACGAAGTACACGAGCAGGAGTGCGGCGCCCACGGTGCTCAAAACTGCGTCGGCTGCGGGCATGCCGCGCGGTCCCCAATGAGCGTAGCCCCGGCCATCGGCCCAGGACATATAAGCCACCGGCAGATTGCCAAGCGAGTTGATGATGGCGTAACGCGAACTGCCGCTTTTGCCTGAGCTGCCCAGGAACTCGAGCGAGACGCCGGTGAAGAGTGCGTAGCAGGCGCCGATGGTAAAGAGAAAAAGCACCGTGCTGATGAAATAGACGGATGGGCGCAACGGCCCGATGGCGAGGATGGCGAGCGTGGCGGCATTGGCCAGCCCGGCGATGAGAAAGGCAACCGAGGCGCGCACGCGCACCGGGATAAGCGAGACGGCGAGCGCACCCAGGGTCGTGAGCAGCGCCCCGGCCACACCATTGATCCAGGCAACGGCCGAACCGCTTACGCCGTAATCGCGGGCGAGCTCGGGCAACAGGCCAAGCATGCCGCCGCTGCACATGGGAAAAGTGACCAGCAGCACGTAAGGAATCGCATCCCAGCGCAGAAATGTGGACTTGAATTCGCGCCAGATGCGCAGGGCGGTTTCGCCGGCGTTCCCGCTGAGCACAGGTTCGGCGGGCATGGCGAATGCAGCCAGCGCAGGAAGCGCAACCAGCGTGGCAATCATGCAACCCATTGCAAAGAGGCTGAAACGGCCCGAGCACAACACAACCAGGAACGTGGCAATGGCGCCGAAGGTAAGAGAGCCGCTCTGGTAAAACGAGCCGGCGCGGCGGCGGCTCATTTCGCTGCGCAGATTACCCATCATGCCACCACAGGCGGCCGGAACCATGACCGCGATCGACGCGGTAATAAACAGCAACACCACACCTCGCGTAGATGAGAGCCGCGGCTCATGAAAGGCAAGAATCAATGTGAGTGCCGAGATTGCGGCCGCAAGCAGGAGCCAGGTTCGGCGGCGAATGAAGAAATCGGTGACCGGGCCCCAAAGAAAGTAG
>JASHVU010000101.1 GCA_030044455.1 Acidobacteriaceae bacterium
TGAAGGGCTGGCGCGATGCGGCCTACGCCCGCGACCGCGTCACCCGCGCCGTAAAGCTCTACACCGATAACAAGAAACAGGAGGCAGGAAAGAAGCCGAAAGGCTGACCGGCGTCGACGCCGCCCATCGCAAAACCAGAAATGCAGTATCCCGAAGCCGCAACCGTCAAGTCGACGCGACCCCAGGGAGCGGCGGCCTCGCACTCAACCAGGTGGACACACCTTTTCTGGTTTTGCCGTAATGCGCGGGACTTGCCTCGCTGGGAAGGATACCCATCATGTCGCTCGGCAAACGCTTGCCTGTAGCAATGCTGGTCGCGGTCGTGGCCTTGGCGGCATACCACTCGGGTCAATCGCTAAACCCGTCCCGCGCAGAAAGCGGAGGGTCGTCGCTGTCACTGCTTCCCATTCAGCTCAAAGACCCCAAAACTTTGGGCGTTGGAAAACTGCTGGTGGCCAGCCGCGGCCTCGGCGACCCGAATTTCGCCAAAACCGTCATCCTGCTGGTTCGCGATGACGAAAAAGGTGTCGTTGGGCTGATGCTCAACCGGCGCAGCACCGTTCCGCTTTCCAAGGTCCTCGATCTCAAAGCCGCAAAAGACCGCTCTGACCCCGCCTATCTCGGTGGCCCCATGGATCCCTCCACCGCGTTTGCCCTGTATCAGTCATCAGATAAGCTTGAAAAGGCCGAGAGCATCTTCGCCGGGGTTTATATGATCACCGACAGAGACCTCTTCGAACATACGATTTCCACCAAGCCTGACCCTCGCGTATTTCACGTTTACCTGGGGTACGCCGGATGGACGCAGGATCAATTGCAGGCCGAGGTGAAATTGGGCGCCTGGTTCGTTTTTCCGGCAGACACCAGCTCGGTATTCAATTCCGATCCTGATTCTCTGTGGCAGAAGATGATTCAGAACACAGAATTGCTGCAGTCGAAGTCCGAACCGGTTCAAGATGTCTCCACGCCCGTTACCCCATCCAAGCTTTGCTTGGGTGGAAAGCACGCCCTGCCCTCCGCGCCGTCAATTTGAGTAAATCGTCCCTGGCTGAATTCGCAACAAAACGAAAATTGTCATCCTGAGCGAAGTTTGCCGCGCTTTTCGCGGCAAACGAAGTCGAAGGACCTGCATTTGCGAATCCGGCCTATGGAATGGACTTAAGGTTCAAGCGCACTGTGCCGCGCTTTTCGCGGCAAACGCGTTCGTCATTCTTCCCTCCCGGCACTCCTATTGACATTCTTTATGAGCGTTCCCTATGCTCCTATCGTCATTCAATAGGAGGAAAGCCCTGGAACGAAATCAGCCAAATCTTCTGCAGGGAACGCTCGACCTCCTCATCCTCAAGGCGATCGGCGACGGCGAATTCCATGGCCTCGGCATCGCCCGGCGCGTCGAGCAAATCACGCGCGGCACATTCACCGTCAGACCCGGCTCCCTCTTCCCGGCGCTTCACCGGATGGAAGAAGCCGGATGGCTGGCCTCGTTCTGGGGAGAGTCGGAAAACCGGCGGCGCGCCAAGTTCTACCGGCGCACCAAAGCCGGCGAGCGCCAGTTGGGAATTGAAACCGAACAATGGACAACAATTTCTCATGCAATTGGACACGCGCTGAAGACCAACTAAGAGGGCAAAGCAAATGGGTTCAAGACTCAGATCTGCGCTTCGAAATTTGCTGCACAAGCAACAGATCGAATGCGACCTGAACGCCGAAATCAGCAGCTATGTTGAGGCCTTGACCGAAGAAAAGATCGCCGGCGGTTTATCTCACGACGAGGCCCGTCGCCGTGCTCTAGCTGAGAGCGGTGGAATGGAGCAGGTAAAGCAGGCCGTCCGGAATAGCCGCGCCGGCACGCTCGCCGAGTCCCTTGTGCAGGATCTTCACTACGGCCTTCGCCAATTGCGACGCAATCCCGCTTTCACCTGGACCGCAGTCATCACACTGGGACTGGGAATCGGCGCGACCACGGCAATCTTCTCGGCCGTGTACGCGCTGCTGCTGCGCCCGCTCCCCTATCCGGGCTCAGACCGGCTGCTGTTCATCTACCAGCACACAAAATATGACGCTAAAGATGACGATGGCGTTGCGCTATTAGGCCAGGATTTCGTCGCCGCCCAACCCGCCCTCAAATCGTTTGAGTCAGTGGCCGGATACCTCGGCCCCGGCGATGAGAATCTAACTGGCGTCGGCGCCCCGCTGCGCGTGTCGATGATGAGGGTCACCGCCAGCTTCTTCCCCACGCTGCGCGTCACTCCAGCGCTGGGCCGAAATTTTCTTGGCAGTGAAGACCGCAAGAATGGCCCGGCCGTCGTAATCCTCAGCCATCGCCTCTGGCAGAGCAGGTTCTCGAGCGGCCCCGCGATCATTGGCCGTACCATTACGCTCGGCGGAAAAGCGCAGACTGTGGTTGGCGTTCTGCCCGCGCACTTCATCTTTCCCGACTCATCAGCCGAGCCGGACCTCTACATTCCCGCCGGTATCGACTCCGACACAAACCTGTTGACCACCAATATCAATATCTGGATGGTGCTGACCATCGCCCGGCTCCGCG
>JASHVU010000102.1 GCA_030044455.1 Acidobacteriaceae bacterium
GACGGATTTACGCGATCACACTTGAATTGAGCGACAGAAATTCGGTCTGAGACGCGCCTCAGACCCGTTCATTGACCCCACATACCGCAAGCTGTAAACTAGCTATGCGGGGTGGAGCAGCCCGGTAGCTCGTTGGGCTCATAACCCAAAGGTCGCTGGTTCAAATCCAGCCCCCGCAACCATTTAGCTCAACAGAATAAAGAGCTTGGAAAAGGCCGCCATGAGCGGCCTTTTCTGTTTCACGCCGAACGTCCGTGAACTGTCCACCTTCTCGTCGAATGGGGCTAACGTATTCCGGTTGACCATGACGCGTTGCGACGCCGCAGCCATCTGGCCTTGGAGAAACGGTGCGACCTCGTTAGGCGGAGCCAGGGTCAGTCTCCGGCGGAATCTGCGTCATAGGCAAGCACTGTTTCCGGAGCACTTGCGCGTCTGAAACCCCTATAGCTGAAGACCATAGTGCGGTTGAGCGCAGCGGCTGTCCAAGTGGACTTCCAACGCACACCAAACTCCAGCAGCAACAGAACGCTTGCGAGCATGAGACATGCAAAACAGAGCAGCCCGATTCCATAGCTGCCGGAGAGATCTTTGAGCGCCCCGAGCGCGGTAGGCAGCAAGAATCCGCCCAGACCGCCGGCTGCACCGACAATACCTGTAATCAGCTCAATCTCCGCCGCGAAGCGCTGCGGCGCCATCTGAAAGATCGCGCCATTGCCCATTCCCAGCATACCCATCGAGACAAACAGAATGGGCACAACCAGCACCAATGGCGGAAGAGCGCTAACGGCCATCAGACCTACTGCAATTCCCGCGAACAGGCCGAGCAGAAAGCGATAGCCCCCGATCCTGTCCGCGAGCCATCCGCCGATCGGACGGAGAAAGCTGCCGGACAGCACAACAATCGTTGTAACGTCGCCTGCCTGCACCTTGGTCAAGTGGTATTGATCGTGAAAGAACACCGCGAGAAAGCTCGCCAGGCCAACAAACCCGCCAAAGGTCAGGCTGTAAAGAAAGCACAGCCTCCAGGTGTCTGCCTGAACGAGCAGTCCTGCGTATTTTCCCCACGGCTTGGGAGCTGACATTGCCGGGCTGTTTTTGGCCAGCAGGAAGAACGCAACGAGCACCAGCATGATGGGAACCAACGCCAATCCAAACACAAAGTGCCAGCCGAATTGCTGGGCCAGTCGCGGCCCGAAGAAGGTCGCAATCAACGTCCCCGAGTTGCCCGCACCGGCAATACCCATGGCCAACCCCTGATGCTCGGGCGGATACCAGCGTCCCGCCAGCGGCAAGGCCACAGCGAAGCTCGCGCCGGCAATGCCCAGCATGAAGCCGATGAGATAAAACTGCCAGAGCGTTGTTGCGAAATGCCATCCAATCACCAATGGAACCAGAGTCAGGGTAAGACCGGTGAGTCCAGCGCGCCGGCCGCCGATCCTATCTGCGAGCAGTCCGAGAATGGGCCGGAAGAAAGAACCGCCCAGCAGAGGAATCGCTGTGAGCAATCCCTTCTGTGTCGCCGACAGGTGCATTTGATCGGCGATGAAGGGCGTCATGGGGCCGAAGAGGACCCATACCATGAAGCTGACGTCGAAGTAAAGAAAGGCGGAAATAAGCGTTGGCAAATTGCCGCTCTCGACGAATGATTTCTTTTCCATCTGAGATTCTCCGGGGAATTTGTGGATGAACTGGATACCGGTCAGGCGCTCTGGTACGTGTGGAGCGGGCTGCGCTCGACGCGCACGGCGCATTGCTTGTAGTTGGGTTCGCGCGATAACGGATCGAAAGCACTCTGCGTAATCTGATTCGCATTGCTCTCAACAAAATGAAAGGGAAGGAAGACCTGGCCAGGAGCGACGATCTCCGTAATCCGCAGCTCAACTTGGCTTACGCGCCCGCGCGCGGAAATGATTTCCACACGATCGTGCGGACTCAGCCCAAGCTTTCCGGCGTCTATGGGATTCATCTCAAGCCACGCCCGCGGGGACATTCGCTGCAAGATCGATATGCCTCCCGTCTTGGTCCGAGTGTGCCAGTGCTCCACGGTGCGACCGGTGTTCAGGATCAGCGGAAACTCGCTGTTGGGCTGTTCGGGGAATGGCGCCCACTCAGTGACCCAGAGCCTGGCTCGTCCGTCCTCGGTGGGGAAGGTTCCGTCTGTATAAAGCCGCCGCGGGGCAGCCGGGTTGCCGGGCGCACCCTCGGGATACGGCCATTGAATGCCGCCATGTTTTTCAATGGAGTCATAGGTCATGCCCGAGTAGTCGCACAGACGTCTGGCACTTACGCGACGCCATTCGTCGAATGCATCGGATGGAGTCTGCCAACCCGGAAAGATCTCTTCCCTGCATCCCAGTTTCTCGGCCACCTGCATGAAGATCCGGAAATCGCAGCGCGCTTCCCCAGGCGGCGGGACAGCCGCATTGACTTTGCTTGCTCGGCGCTCCGAGTTTGTGTAGATACCTTCCTTCTCACCCCAGATGGCGGCAGGCAGAACGAGGTCGGCCAATTCGGTAGTTGGTGTTGGATGAA
>JASHVU010000103.1 GCA_030044455.1 Acidobacteriaceae bacterium
TTTTTCACCATTGCCAGCAGCAGTTTACGGTCGCTTTCGTCCAGGTTGCTGGAGTAGCGCCTTATCTGTGTCAGAAAGCGCAACTCGTCGTCAGATAATTTTTGGGTGTTGAATTGCCGGCCCAGAGAGTCGTCGGCAAAGAATTGGGCAATAGGCAAATCGAGCGCCGAAGCGATCTTCGACAGAGTGTCGAGCGAAGGTACGGTATGTCCGTTCTCCACCCTCGACAGGTAACAGCGCAGCAAACCGGTTTTCTTTTCGATATCGCCCTGGGATAGCCCTTTTTGCAGGCGGTAGGTGCGAATCGTCGTGCCGATTTTCATGGGGTCTCAGGCCTTTCGACTGCAATGGCGTTACTTGTGTGGTAGCAGTCAGCAGATTATTAACATGATAGTTAACCTTTGCCCGCGCTGGTTTCAACCTATCTTCCGATAGTTGATTGATCCTAAAAATGATGCAATCTTTACGAATTCATTATGGGCGGAGCGTTTGCCTAAAGAATTGGTCGATTCTGGCCAGAGCGTCAGCGGCGTCGGCTGGCCGATAGCCAGTGGCATTGGTCGGATTCTCAAAGGCATGGCCCGCGTCAGCATAGATCTTCGCATCCACTGGTTTGCCGAGCGAATGCATCGCAGATTCAAAGGCATGAACCGAGTCGGGTGTAATGCCTCGATCCTGCCCGCCGAAATTGCCGATCACCGCCGCATGAATGCTGGCCAGCGCCGCTTTGTCGGTCGGCAGCGCGCCGTAATTCACGGCCACGGCTTTGAGATTGGGCGCAGCAACCGCAAGCTGAATGGCGTACCCTCCACCCATACACCATCCCACGGCGCCGATGCGTCGCTTGTCCACGTCCTTGCGTTGGCTCAGCCACGTCATGGCAGAAGTTAAATCCCTCACGCCCTGGTCTTGCGGCAGCCCCCGCATCAGTTCATGAGCCATCTCGGCATCGGTTGCCACCTTGCCGCGATAAAGATCCACCGCCAGGGTCACGTATCCATCCGATGCGTAGTGAGCCGCTTCCTGCTTGATCCAGTCGGCCAACCCCCACCACTCGTGAATCACGATGAGCGCGGGATGCGGGCCCGGTCCCTGGGGCAGGTAGAGTAATCCCTGGCCGCTCGCGTCGCCGCTGGGGAAAGTGACAGGTTGTTGTGCGCCGGCGGGAAGAACGAGCGATGCCAGCAGCAAAGGAATGGCGCAGTAAATCAGGCCACGTAATCTCATGAGGAACCTCACTTGTATCAAAATGAACTGGGGGCCGATTTCCTCGAGCGCATCCAGGTATATCACTCGCGGTGGCTATCTTCCAGTCGTTTGCGGGATGGCGTTCGTGGTTCCACCCATGTTATGACCGGCCTATAGTTTTCAGTAAACCTTTGCCGCGGCTGGGCCGTCAGTTTGGATATAGGGAACCCAATGGAAGCGAGAGGGATTGCTGCTAATGCGAATGAAGCGCTTGGTCACGCTATGGGTTGTTGCAGGCGCTGCGCTCTCCCTTTCTGCTCACGGTCAGGCGGTTGCCACCGGGAACACTCAACCCCCTGTCGCGGCTTCCGCGCCCTCTGACACCGTAATCGGCGGCCGGCTGCACGGTGTCGTCAAAAGCGGCAATATCCCGTTGCCCGGCGTCACCGTTACGGCACAAAACTCTCTCACCGGCAGGCGTTACTCCACCACCACCGACATCACCGGCGCATGGTCCATGACCATTCCGCAAAACGGTCGCTACGTCATTCGCACGGAATTTGCCGCGTTCGCGCAGGGATCTGAGGAGGCGCTGCTTAACACCACCGGACACGACCGCCAAGTGAACTTCGACCTCATGCTGGCCTCCCGCGCCGCAGCACAGCAGCAGGCAGCAAACGCGGCCGGTCAGAACGGGGAGGAAAGCGCGGAGCAGCAGGCGATCGGGCAGTTGACCGGCAACGCACCTGAAAACCTGAGCCTTACGAGCGCGCTCTCAGCGGGCACTGAAACCGGCAGCGGCACTGCCGGTGCGAGCGGTGCGGAGCTGCCCACCGTGGCCGCCAACAGTGACTTCAGCGGCGAATCAGTCGCCATCAGCGGCCAGGCTGGCCAGGTGAGCCCGATGGCCGGCGTCGATATGGATGAAATGCGTTCGCGATTCGAGCAATACCGCGAGGCTAACGGCGGCCAGGCTCCCGGCGGTAGTGGTCTCTTCGGCGGATTTGGAGGAGGCGGCTTCGGCGGTGGGGGCTTTGGCGGCGGCGGTTTCGGCGGACGGGGCGGCGGGCGCGGCAACTTCCGCGGCTTCAATCCTGCTCAGCCTCACGGGGCAATCTTCTGGTACGGCACCAATTCCGCGCTCAACGCAGAACCCTTTGCCCTGCGCGGCCAGCCGCAGATTGAGCCGGCCAACGGCACCAACCGTTTCGGCCTCACATTTATGAGCTCGCCTTACATTCCGCATCTCACCAAACCCAGCGGAAAAGACAACATCTTTCTTTCGCTTTCCGGCTCGCGCAACTCCAATCCCGACGATTTCTACGCTACCGTTCCCACACCCGATCAAATCGGCGGCAACTTCTCCGCTGCCGGTCTAGCCCCCATTTACGATCCCACTACGCTCCAGCAATTCGGTTACAACGGCACATCCAACGTGATTCCGCCCAACCGCATCACCGATGCGGCCAAGGCGCTGCTCGCCTACTATCCGCAACCCAACATCGCCGGTACCAGCGTGGTAAATAATTACAACTACCACCTGCTCACCACCGCGCAATCCAATTCGACTCAGGCCGGCGTCAGGTACATGCGCAGCCTGGGCGCTAACGCAGGACAGATGGGACCATTCGGTGGCTTCGGCGGCGGCCGAGGCAGGAACTCGTCGGCAAACCAGGGTCTGCGCCAGAGCATCAACTTCAATCTCAACTGGAGCGATTCCGCTTCAGACAGCGCGAACGTGATTCCGGTGCTGGGCGGCAAAAGCGCATCGGATTCTTACTCTTTGCAGGCCGGATACACGGTTGGGTATCATCGCTTTACCAACATCTTCAACGCCAACTGGAACCGCTCGAACAGCCACTCGACAAACTATTTCACCAACACCGGCGACGATGCAGCAGCTAACGCCGGCCTCACCATTCCCAACGAAGATCCGCTCAACTACGGCCTGCCGCAAATCAATCTCAGCAACCTGACCGGTCTTTCGGAACTGGAGCCGAATTTCTCGATCTCGCAGACCATCTCGTTCTCTGAAACGTTGA
>JASHVU010000104.1 GCA_030044455.1 Acidobacteriaceae bacterium
GACGGATTGTGCGTCACCTTGAGCCCGTTGATTCCGCTCATGTGGCAGGTCGCGCAGGTGGGCACAAACATATCGCGGGTGGTTAGCGTGCGCGGGTCGGCGGTGAGATTCAAGAGATTGCGCTGAGCCGCGAACATGATGCCGTGCTTGGATTCGTTGTAGATCTCGATCTGCGAGTGGTCCGGTCCCATGTGGCACTGAGCGCAAGTGGTTGGCAGCCGCGCCAATTCCACTGAACTGGTGTGGCGCGAGTGGCATTCCGTGCAGGTGCCGATGGTTCCATCGTCGTTGGGTTTGCCGATGGAGTGGCACTGTTCGCAGCCCCCGCTAACAGCGACATGCCCTTCGGGCATGGCCAGCGGATTGGGCGCACGTTTGGTTCCGCCGGGTTGAAACTGTTCGCTGAATGCGACTTGCTCTGGCGACAAGCCTTTCTCTCCGTAAACCGCAGCCCAACTAGGAGCCGCATGGCGGCTTCGCAGGAACTCCTGGTAAATGCTTTCGTGGCATGCGCGGCAGTTGCCGGCCGTCAGATGCGCGCTGATCACAAAACCGTGATGATCCTCTTTCTGCTGATTCGCCGCCGGTGCGTGGCAGTCAAGACAGTTCACACCCTTCTTCGCGTGAGCCGACATTTCATATTCGTGGACAACCGAATACTGAAGTCGTGCATGGCACTCGGCACACTTTCCAGACGCCCGGACGAAGTCTGCGGTGGGCTGCGCGGTTTCCGCTCTTGGGCGGGCGCGGTTGATCAGAAATGCCGAAAGGATAAGCGCAAAGGCGATAACTACGGCAATAAACACTGACCGGAACGACATCAGGTTGTACTCCAAATGGATGTGCGTTAGAGGGCCGTCAAACGGGCATAACTGTGCGTGCTCGAGGACGGGACATTGGAAACTGTATCAGGCCGGCCGGCTCGCACGTGTTCAAAATACATGCGCTATTGTAGCCGGACCTCGCAGCGAACAGGATGGGCCTGCCAGGCACGCTGGGAGCGATGTATCCATAGCAGTCTGCGGCCCAGCGCCTTCTCCCTGTCCAGTCGAGTGATTTAAATCACATGAATACATCGATGCACGATGCATTCTTTCTTTCGAGAAGAGCGCCGATGACGGCCTGCCCTCCTTGTGACAAAAGTCCCTGCAATGAAATCGTACATGCCCTAACTTCTCAATCAGCAACAAGTTTCGTTACGAATTTCTAAGCAAGAATTGAGGCAATTTATGACCTACAAACGATATTGGGTGGCGCTTGCCGTCGTCATCATTGGATCTTTCGCAATTTTGGGCGGCGTGGGTCGAAAGATGATCAGCCAGGCTCCTCCCATCCCGGATGTCTACACGACGGACGGACAACTTCTCTTTACCGGCGCGTCCATTACCGACGGTCAAGGGGTGTGGCAATCCATCGGCGGTCAGGAGATTGGAACGGTCTGGGGCCACGGCGCCTACGTCGCTCCCGATTGGAGCGCCGACTGGCTGCATCGCGAGTCCGGCATTCTGCTCGATCGCTGGGCGCGAAGCGAGGGAGGGGGTAACTTCGCATCGCTGAACGTCGACCAGCAAGCGGTGCTGAGCGCACGATTGGTGCGCGAGATGCGCACCAACAACTACGAAGCCGGCGCAAATCGCGTAACTCTCGATCGGGAGCGCGTAGCTGCGTTTGAGCAGTTGGCCGCCTACTACGCCGGTATTTTCGCAAATGGCCGCAAGGAATATGCGATTCCGCAAGGGGCTCTCACGGATGCAGCCAAGCAGAAGGAACTCGCTGCATTTTTCTGGTGGACTTCATGGGCTGCCAGCACCGAGCGGCCCGGTTCCACGGTGACCTATACAAACAACTGGCCGCACGAACCGCTGGTGGGCAACGAACCTACCCCCGGCGCAGTGCTTTGGAGCGTGATCAGTTTTGCGGGTCTGCTGGCCGGTATCGGCGGCCTGGTGTGGTGGTACGCGTCGCAGGAGACGGTCGCCGTTCATGGGCCTTATCCTGAGAAAGATCCCTTCCTGGCAATGCGGCCTAGCCCATCGCAGCGCGCCACGATGAAGTATTTCTTTGTGGTGATGGCGCTGTGGGGTGTGCAGATACTGATGGGAGTGCTGACAGCGCATTACGGAGTAGAAGGGCACGGCTTCTACGGTTTTCCTCTGGATCACTACTTGCCCTATGCCGTCACTCGCACCTGGCATCTGCAACTCGCCATCTTCTGGATTGCCACGTCGTGGCTGGCGACTGGCCTCTTTGTCGGCCCGGCAATCAGCGGGCACGAGCCGAAGTTCCAGCGCATGGGTGTGAATGTGCTCTTTGGTGCGCTGGTCCTTGTAGTGGGCGGCTCACTCGCCGGCGAATGGCTGGGCATTCAGCAGCGCCTTGGCAACTTGTGGTTCTGGTTTGGCAGCCAGGGTTACGAATATGTGGATCTGGGCAGGTTCTGGCAGATTCTGCTGTTTGTGGGCCTGGTGCTCTGGCTCATCCTCATGGGTAGATCGCTCAAGCCGGCGCTGGTTCGCAAAAGCGAAGATCGCACGCTGCTCACACTCTTTCTCATCTCCAGCATCGCGATTCCGCTCTTCTACGCTGCGGGCCTCATGTACGG
>JASHVU010000105.1 GCA_030044455.1 Acidobacteriaceae bacterium
AACCAATCTTGATGGACCTACTGCTGCGAAATGCCTTCCGGTTCCACCTGCAGTTCAATCTCATCGAATCCCCGCATCCTGTAAAACGCAACTGAAGCGATCCAGCTCAGCGCGAAGATGGCGATGATGCAGTAACCCAGCATGCCGAAGTTGTCGTTGAGCCTCGCCACAAAACCCCAGAACCCACCCTGCAGACCGGCCTGGCCGCCAATCAGGCCGAGCGCCTCAACTCCGCCAACAATCAAAGCCACTAGAACCGATACGAACGTGATCGTCATGTTGTAGTAGAGTTTGCGAATGGGCTTTACGTAGGCCAATCCGTACGCTCCCAGCATCAGCACATTGTCAGTGGTATCCACAAGCGACATGCCGGCCGCAAACAGCGCCGGAAATACCAGAATCGACGATATCGGCAGCCCGCGCGAAGCCTCTGCAGCCGAAATGCCGAGCAACCCAATCTCGGTTGCCGTATCGAATCCGAGGCCGAAGAGAACCCCAAGCGGATACATGTGCCAACTTTTGTTTACCAGGCTGAAGATGCGTCGGAAGATGCGGGCCATAAATCCTCGATTGGCCAGCAGCAGGTCCAAGTCTTCTTCAACGTAGGCCTCGCCGCGCCGCACGCTCTGAAAGGTGCGAAACACCGAGCGCAAAATAACAATATTGACAGCAGCAATGGCCAGCAAAAAGAACGATGAAACCAACGTTCCCGCGACAGCTCCAACGCTCTTCACGTAGGCAAGGCTCTGCAGCTTAAGCGCGGCAACGGCAATGGCAATCGATCCCACTACAACCACCGTCGAATGACCCAGCGAAAACATCAATCCCACGCCCGCTGGCCGCTGGCCCTGTTGCATCAGCTTGCGGGTTACGTTATCGATGGCGGCAATGTGGTCGGCATCCACAGCGTGGCGCAGCCCGAAGCTGTACGCGAGAAATGCTGTGCCGAGCAGAACAGGAAAACGGTGGAAGGCGATGAGAGCCCACATCCAGGCGCCAACATTGAACACCGCCAGAAATGCGTAGACGCCGGCGACGCGCTGGAATATCGAGCCAGATTTTTGTGTAGGATTTGTTGCCGTGCTTCCCTGCAACCTGGTTACGGCTTGAGAGGCCAGTGCAATGCCTGGCCCATCACTCTCCGTAGATCGTCCATTCCCCGGATTCAGCCTTGAAGTGCGCATGGAACTCAACCATCCGTTCTCCTCGCGCGGGGAATGACGCACAGAAGCGAACAACAGTAGAGTAACACGACCTGAAAAATCATGCTACGCGCCTGGCCACTACAAAGGCCCTCTTGCCTTTGCATGCAATTCCGATGGTCTGCGCTACATGAATTGCGGGCGATGAACACTGCCTTCGTGCAAGGCTCGAACAAGGATCGTGAGCCGCGACTCGTGAGACGTCCAGGCCTTTGCCAAATACGAACCACGAGCCCGAATTACGGGTTCCGTAAACCCATTTCTTTTCTTATTTTTGTCAGCAAACCTTCTGCTTTCATATTTTTGCCGGAAAATTGATCCGTCAAGCTGCTGAAGACAGGATCTTTATGCCTTTGAACATTGGGGGGGAGGCCCACCGTTCACCGTCCACTGTTAACCCTCCATCGTGCACCGTTTAGCATGGTCTGGATGGCTTCAGGGTCGACGGAGATTGGATATGGGTGAGCTGGTACGGACGGGCATTTCGCTGGAAGAGGGATTGCTGGCGCGGTTTGACGAGGTGATTGCCGCAAAGGGCTATCAAAACCGATCCGAGGCGGTGCGCGACCTCATTCGCGATCACCTTGTAAACGAAGAGGTTGAAGCCAACAAGGAAGTTTTCGGCACGCTTACCATCATGTACGATCATCACCAGGCAGGTCTGTCGGAAAAGCTCATCGCCGCCCAGCATCGTGCGGGCAGCCGAGTGCTGGCCACAACCCACGTGCACCTCGACCACCACAATTGCCTTGAGGTGCTCATCATGCACGGCAGCAGCGAGAGCGTCCGCGACCTCGCCAACGGCATTCTCACTCTGCGCGGGGTGAAACACGGCAAACTGGTGGTGACGAGCGTGGCGGCCGGCCACGAGTAATAAATCGGCTTTCCTCCCACCTCTGCCCGAAAAACAAGAACTTGTCGCACTATCAAGCGTAGTAGCGCGCCATGATCACGTGAGGCAGAACCGCAACCGTCAGCAGTTGGGCCAGCACCACAATCGCAGTTGCGCGCTCGTAGGTCTGGCGGGCATTGCTGAGACTCGGCAAGCCCACGGCAGCAGCAATCAGGAGCGGAATAAGATGCCGCCCCTGCACGCCATAAAAGCCGGTGCCGCCGACAGGCGTGTAGATTAGATATTGAATAAAAAAGACGCCTGCTATCCCCACCAACGCGGCAAAAAAAATGAGCGCGGTTACCCCGCGCGCATTGGCCCGGCCGCGCGCCAGCTCAGCCAAAACCGCAGTCGCCAGAACCAGCACCATGGCCAGATAGTATGGCCCGGGCATTTGCGTATCGAGCCATCCAAGCATGCCGATAACGCCGGCAACGAAATAATTCACCTGGTGCACAATGTAACTGAGCAGCGTAACGACAATGTGCGGATGATGCAGCAGGTAGATGAGCTGCATTTTAGGATCGACATTGCCGCCGGCTTCATATGGATGCGAGATGCCTCGCGTTGCAACAATGACCGCGATCCACCACGCCAGGGTGATGGTGACCGTGACTCCCGTGAGCACCCACGGCCCGAGTCTTTTCTGCGTCTCACCGCGGGAAGGCAATAGGCCCGGAATGAAGAACGCAAGTGCCAGCGCCGCGTTAGGCGGACGGCCGATCGCGATGAGCAGGATTGCTGCGAAGACCACAGCAGCGGTTGTCCTGGTCATGGGCACAGTCACGTCGAGCTGCCTTGAGATGAGGCTGAAAGCAAGGCAGGCAAGTGCAATCAGCGTTGCATCCTGGCTCGATGACGCAAACAGCGAGAGCGTCATGGGCAACAGCAGTATGGCGAAAATCACGATTTTTCCCCTGCCGCAAAGCGAGAGCGCGAACGCACAGATAGCGATGCTCACTGCACCGTTGAGAATCCGCGCCAGGATCAGAGTGCTGAAAACGCCGAGTCCAATCGCCCGGCCGATAAGAATCCCCAGCGCCTGGGGGATATAGTTGGCAGGGAAGTAAGCGGCGGTGTTTTGAAACTGGCGATAAACCAGCCGGCCCGACCAAGGCACGGCGCGCTCCTTAACGACTTCAGCAAAGGTGATGTGAGCGTCGGAGTGGAATGTCAACTTTGCAACGCATGCGTAGAGCTGATCGATCCCGCTGTCGACATATCCGCCGCCGCGCGCAAACAAGCCTCCGTGCGCCACCTGCCAGGAACGGTAGAAGTGATGATCTTCGTCAGGGCTTTGAAACGCGGGAGTGCGGACGGCGAGGAAGATAACAAGAGGAGCCGCGATAAGGACAAAAAACCAATGTAATGCTGAGGGCAACGATCTGAGAGGTGAGCGCAGCAATTCAGCGGCTTGGCTCCTCTTAAAGGACGCAGGCATACGGCAATTCTACAGGGGATAAACGCGCGCACAGGGGCAATATGCAACCAGCCAACCGGCCCCAAATTCGCCGCAAACTTCGCATTTAGAGCCCGCTGCGAACGAGCGCCGCAGCCGGTACTTTCCACACCGTGACTAAGGCTCTAGAATTGAAAACGCTCCACATTGCTCAAAGCGCACCTGATCGAAGATTTCACCCAGGTAATTGAGGAACCTATGGTAGAAATGCCGGAACCGTTCGGGAACAAAGCGGCGGCCAATGAGACGACGGGCAGCAATCCACACACCATCGCTGTTCTGATTCCGTGCTTTAATGAGGAACCTACGATCGCCAAGGTGATCGTTGATTTTCAGACGGAGTTGCCCGGCGCACAGATATGTGTCTTCGATAACAACTCTTCTGACCGCACCGTGGAATTCGCGCGTCAAAGCGGTGCAACCATTTTTCGTGAACGGCGCCAAGGCAAGGGCTTCGTTGTGCAAAGTATGTTTCGCGAAGTCGACGCCGACATCTACATCATGGTTGATGGCGACGGCACCTATCCCGCCTCAGACGTGAAGAGGTTGCTCGAACCGGTTCTCAGCAACGATGCCGATATGGTGGTCGGCTCTCGCCTGAGTCCATCGAGTCGCAGCCAGTTCAGGCCTCTCAACCGGCTCGGCAACCAACTGTTTCTTTTTATTACCAAGAAGCTGTTCAACGTGCGAATTAACGATATGCTCTCGGGATACCGCGTCTTTAATCGTGAGATCGTCAAGCAGTTGCCGCTTCTTTCAGCCGGTTTTGAGATTGAGACTGAACTCACGATTAAAGCCCTCGAGCGGGGCTACCGGATTATCGAACTCCCCGTCAATCTCGCAATGAGACCGCAAGGAAGCCACTCAAAGATCCGCCACCTGCAGGACGGGATGCTCATCATGGGCACCATCTTCTCGCTGGCGCGGGATTACAAGCCCTTCACCATATTTGGAAGCATCGGCTTGTTTCTGGTCGCACTCGGCTTGATTCCGGGCACCATCGTGATCCTGGAATTTGCGCGGACTGGCCTTGTACCCCGGCTGCCATCGGCGGTTCTCGCGGTGGGCATGGTGCTTTCCGGAATTATCATGGGTGTTGTAGGCTTGGTGCTGCACACTGTTGCGCGCCGATTCCAGGAACTGAATCTTCAGCTCCGTCTTCTCGAAAGGGAATCACGCAGGCCGATCTGATCTTCCGACGACGTTCGATAACGCCGCGGTTCCCTCGAAGACATCATCGAATCGCGGATTCTTCACACAATTCGCATTCCGAGCACTACCACCACCAGACTGCCAGGACGCTACCGCAGGTACAACTCTTCCGCTGGGTTTCGGTTGTCCACAAATGGGCGCGGTGCAGGCATGCACGCTCCCGGCCCAATATGCCATTCAGAAAATGTCATCTCGCTTAGTGCGTCCGGCATCGGGTCTGGCTCAATTCCACTCCCATGTTGGCATGCTGCTGCTTATCTGTGAGCCCAAAGCAACAGATTCGATGGCCACCCAGCGAGTGTCACGCAATCAACCTGGACGCCTGTCATCCCGGCAGCCAATGCAAGTTTCCTCAACTCCGAGCTGGAAATCAGGTTCAGGTTTTCTTCGTGAGCGAAGAACTCGCGCCCTGTCATTCTGCAAATTCTCCGAAACATGCGCGGTGGAGACCAGTGCGCAATCGGCAGAAGGGTGTGGAACTCGATTGGAAACCAGCGATTCGGCGTGGTAATAAACACGCCCCTTCGGGCGGCGCGCCAGGTCTCGCGAAGGAAGGTCGTTTGCGCTTCCCGGCTGCCTACGTGCTCCAGAACTGCGCTCGAATGGATGTAGTCGAACTGCCCGTCAGAGAAGGGAAGCTCCTTGCCGTTTGCGTGTTCGAACTTTAAGCCAGGATATAGCTTTTCAAGAAAGGAAGCATCGTCAATTCCGCATGCAGTAATCCGATGCTTATACGGATACCACTGCACAAGATAATTCGAGTGACTGTAGGTTCGGTCGCTGGTGACTCCGAGATCGAGTACGGAATGCTCTTCTCTTATTCCGGTCATGGAGAGGAAGCGCTCATACATTCTGCGACGCTGGTAGGCGGCAATCTTGATCGGAAGCGATTCCGGCCGAGCTAAATTGTATTGAGCGTTGACCGGCAACTTGTCTCCTTTGCCATCCAGGGTCTGTTCAGTGCCTCCGCAAGCCTAGAATGCTCAGGAAAAAGCTGCTGCAGACAACCTGAACACCCAGCGTGAGAGAGAAAACGGAAGGCATTACGATGCGCAACATGTGATCGGGATTAAGTGGTCCGAAGCTCCGCGCCGCCCATCCCGAAACGGCAAATATAGATCCTGATATTCCCAACAATACAAGAAGGCCGCCAAATGCAAGACCGGTTTCAAGCTTCACATATTGAAGGGCCCAGCTGAACCGGGGATCTTCCGGCAACAGCCCCTCTGAGATTGCAAACACCTTGGTAAAAACAGCGAAAGCAACCAGTTGAAAGCCCAGCAGGATGGCAACGAAAGCGTAGAGAAGCGTATGCACGTCAAAGCCGATTCCATGAGTCATGAGGGGACCCGGCAACAGAAGCGCACAGCCGAGCAGACCGGCCAGGATGAGCAGCGTCCCCGGGTACAGAAACAGCCAGCGAGGGCTGTACATCAGCAAAAACCGCAGGTGTCTCCATCCGTCCCGCCATGTCCGCAAGTGGGGTGGACGGCTGCGGCCGTCAGGCGATAACGTAGTCGGAATCTCGCTGATCTTCATTTGAAGAAGGCTCGCCTTGACTACCATTTCACTGGCAAACTCCATTCCAGTGGAGCGGATATTCATGCGCAGAAAGCTTTCCTTGCGAAAAGCCCGGATGCCGCAATGGAAATCTCCGCAAGGCGAATGGAAGAACAGCCTTCCAATGCCGGTCAGGACTGGATTGCCGAGGTAGCGATGCAGGGGCGGCATCGCATTCTCTACGATGCCGCCGCGGAAACGATTGCCCATGACCAGGTCTGACCCGGAGTGCAGTTGCTCAAGGAATGCAGGAATTTGCGTGAAGTTGTAACTGTCGTCGGCATCCGCCATCAGCACAAAATCACCTCGCGCCGCTGCGATGCCGCCGATGAGCGCATTTCCATAACCTCGATCGGCAACCTTGACGACACGCGCACCTTCAGACCGCGCCAGTTCAATCGAGCCATCCGTCGATCCATTATCTGCAACGATGACCTCGCCCCTGATGCCCGCATCGCGCAGCGTTTTAAGCGCCTTCCGAACGCAAATCCCCACTGTCTCATGCTCGTTCAAACATGGCATGACGACGGAAAGCTCCGTCAATTCGGCAAGAGACGCTTCGCGGTTACGATTCTCTACTGAAGAGCCGATTCGGGGGGATCTCCCGCCTGGGTTCACCGACGCATTCACTCGAGTTCCTCAACACCCCTTGATGATGAGCAATAGAAAGCGCAGACGCCTGGAAGAGACGCCTGCGCGGAATGATACAGGAGGTTAAACATCTGGAGAAGCGGAGGAGGCGATCAGGCAGCCTCTTCGCCGCCCTTGTCTTCCGACTCGGCCTGCTTCTGCTGCTCCTCGAGCTGCTTCTCGAGCTCGGCGCGCTTTTTTGACTTCAAGTCGGCGCGCTTCTGGCGCTTCACTTCAAGCTGTTTCTCGGCGCCAAGCAGTTCGATAAACGCCTTGTCGGCGCCGTCGCCCTGCTGGAAGCCGGTGCGGACGATGCGCAGATAGCCGCCCTGGCGGTCGCTGTAGCGCTTTGCAACCTCGTCGAAAAGACGCGAAACCGCCTGATCGGTCTGGAGAAAGCTGAGCGCCTGGCGGCGGGAATGCAAATCGCCCTTCTTGCCCAGGGTGATCATCTTTTCGATGTGGGGCCTGACAGCCTTGGCCTTGGCCACGGTCGTCTCGACCCGGTCTTCCTGAATGACGGACGTGACCAGGTTCCGCAAAAGCGCGCGGCGGTGGCTGGTATTTCGTCCGAGCTTGAATCCTGCATTGCGATGGCGCATGTTTTTTCCTTCTAGGAACCAAGGGACTAGGGACCAGGGACAAAGTACGCGACGGTCTCTCTATTCCCTAGCCCCTATTCCCTAGTCCCTGTTTCTTAGAAATTCTCCGTCTCGGTAGGCAGTTGCAAATCCACTGAGTCGAGCGGCTCGTCCTCTTCGTCGTATCGTCCGTAGCTGGCTGCCAGAGCAGTGGCCGGCGGAATGCTGGTCGGCCCAGGAACCGCGTTGCCCTGTTCGTCGATTTTCATGCCCAGCGAAAGACCCATCTGTGCAAGGATTTCCTTGATTTCGTTCAAACTCTTGCGACCAAAGTTCTTGGTCTTCAGCATCTCGGCCTCAGTCTTCTGCACCAGCTCGCCAATGGTCTGAA
>JASHVU010000106.1 GCA_030044455.1 Acidobacteriaceae bacterium
CATGCAGCAAGTCTGCACGATGGTTCGCGATGTGCGCGACGTGCCGCAGACTTACAACAACGGCGAAATGATGAGCAATGGCTGGACAGCGAAGGCCTGGCAAATTTCCGAAATGACCACGTTCATGTTTGAGGACTCGCGCACCCCGGAACAGAAGCTCTTCAACATCCGCGCAGGCCAATCGACCGGAAGAAATATCTGGACGTACGTCGGGTCGCACACGGTGTATAACCGCGAGCACATAAGGGATGAAGAGATCGGCGGCTGGTTCAGCCATCCGATTGAGGGAGAGCAACTGCAGCTGGATGCGGCGATTGCGACGGCTGCCGGTGCGGGCTATTGTTATTGGGGTTTGAATCGGCTGTTTTACGAGCCGGAGAGCTCTCTCAATCGTCCTTCGATTCAAGGCTTGAAAGCCATCTTCGCTTTTCGACGCGAAAATGATCCGCTCTTCAACTCGGCACGCGATGCGCCATTGGTGGGTATTCTGCTCTGCACGCAGGCTATCGGCTGGTATCACGACCCTAAATTCGTTGCCGACGCATACGGAAATTACTATTATGGGGCGTTCCAGGTCTTGAAAGACATGGGCTATGACTCGGAGCCGTTTCTCGATTACTGCATGACGGCCGAGTCGCTGGCGAAGTACAAGCTCGTGTATGTGCCCAACGCCCCATGCCTGAGCGATGCACAATGCGCGGTGCTGGCTCGTTACGTTGAGAACGGCGGAACGCTGATTGCTTCACACCTGACATCGATAGCAGATGAGTATGGCAGACGGCGAGGGAACTACGGGCTGGCCGACTTGTTTGGCGTGAAGCTGAGTTCGACCGACCCGATTGTGCAGATGACTGACTTGTATCTGCGCCCTGTCTCGTCCGAGACACTGATCCCGCAGGACCCGCAAATCATGAGATTCGAAACCAGCCCAGGCACCACGGTGCTGGCTGAAACCTATGAGCGCGGCTATCGCAAGGTCTTCGGACCGGCCGTAGTGAAAAAGATGCACGGAGCAGGACAGGCAATTTATATCGGCTCGGGGCTCGAGGCAATTTATGATGAGACGCTGAACAACGATGTGCTCGGTTACTTCCACATGCTGCTCGATCCGATTCTTTCTTCGCAACGGCCCTATGAAGTGGATTTTCGGCAAGGACTGATGCCGGAATTCGCCGCCTCGCCCGACACCCTGTTGTTGCACCTGATAGCGGACACTGGGAACATCTGGAAGAAGAGGCTGGTCGAAGAGACTTTCCTGCCCGTCGAGAATGTCCGAGTCCGCATCAAGGTCCCAGCGAATCGGCAGGTCCACTCTGTTTCGCTGCTGTGGAACAAGTCGACCCTGCAGTGGACGATCAACGATGGCTGGGCGGAATTTACGGTGCCCCGTATCCACATTTACGAAGTGGTGCGTGTCGATCTCAAATAGAGGCGAAGCTGTCGAGATAGATTGCAGCTTCTGCTTGCCTCCCAACGCAGCCAGCGATAAGTCACTTGAGGAACTCCCGAATGTAGGCATCGTCCTGCGCGTCCATTTCGTCGGTAAGATCCCCTGTCACGTAGCGATAGTGGTAACCCGGTCCAAGGGCGATGACATGTTGCATCCAATTGGTTGGATCGGTCCAGAAAACCCGCCTCGGCTCCATTGCCTTCACTAGATCCCGCAAGTCCCAACGAAGAACAAAACCTGGGATGACAGCGTCGGGCAGATCGATCGCTATGGAGTTATCCAGCGCCGAGCGCAAACTCGCGGGCGTTCTGTCGAGCCAGATTGTAACCAGGTGAGAATCGGCAGCGGCGGCAAGAAGGAGCCAGATTCCAGCAACCCCGCGCGCAGCTCCGCGAATCGCATTCGCATCGACATCTGGCCGGTGCCGCAGCAGGTCGACACCGCGCAAGATATCGTAGGCTCGCATGGCCGGTAAGTTGCGGCCGATCAAGTTGGCTTGAAGATCGCTCATCCAATCCCCCGTGTCTCGCCCTTCGGTGTTCTTCAATCGAGACGTACGTGGTTCCAGTTCGAGAACCACTTGACCAAGCCCTGCCATCTTTTCGGCAAGTTTCTTCGTCGATATCCCCTCCAGATCTTCGCCATCTCTCACAATCACCACCGCAGGCTTGCGTCCCCTGGCATTCGGCAGGTTCAGTGTGGCGTCGAGCCAGATTCCGGGTTCACTTTCAATCGCAAGCTGCTGCTCGGTGCCATCGGTGCCGCTCTTGGTGTTCAGCACCTTTGCGTCAGGCGCGGAGCCGTCGGTCGAAATCCGCAGGTTCTTGAGTTCTGCTGCTAAATCAGGCACCGATGCCTGCTTTTCTTCTCCTTTGAGATCGGCGCGCAGAATCTGGTGGAGTTTGACGCTGCCCGGAAGATCTTCAACATGGCCACTTGGAGTGGCCAGCAACTCGGCTTCAGGAAACATGGTGACTGGCTGCTCGTGGTAGTCGCCTTGGCCGTTCTTTAACCACCGAATCATCCACTTGTATACGGCTTCCCGGCTTGCCAGCGGCATTCCATGCGAGCCCGGCGCAACCATGAAGCCAAGATGGTCGCGTGCATTGTAGATGTCGTACCAGGTCTGCGCCTCGTGATAGACAAGCTCCACTCCCTCATGGCTGAATCCGAATTGATCGGTCTCGGTTGATTGAAGCAGCCAAGGCTTGGGCGCTGACATCTCGACGAAATCGGCGATGTCCAGACCGCTGGCCAGAAAATGAGGGAAGGCCATCTCGCCGTGGACAGCGGTGGTGGGAAATACAGTCTGGAAGGAGCTGGGGTAGCATGCCGGGACTACAGCTTTGATCCGTGAATCAAGCGCGCCGATGAATGTTGTGAGCGCGCCGCCGCCTGAACATCCGGCAGCTCCTATTCGCGAGCCGTCAACGTCTGGCCGGCTCACGAGGTAGTCGAGCGAGCGCATTGCGTCCCAGATGAAATAGCGAGCAAGCCCTTGTCCGATTAATCCGGACTGAGCCTCCATAAGAATATGTTCCGGAACCGACCACCCCGCCAAAGGTTCGTCAAGCTGGCGGCTATAGGTTTGCACACGCTCACCTTGCCCGATCGGATCGAAGCAGAGCACCACAAACCCTTTCATTGCGAGGTTGGCGGCAATGCGCTGGTTCTCCGCTTTACCCTCTTGCGTGTGACCAGCCTGAAGCAGCACAGCGGGGTAGCGTGCTTGCTCGTTTGGCCGGTAAATATCTGCAGTCACATAAAAGTCTGGAAGGCTTTCGTAGATCACCTTCTCGATTGTGTATGAATCGGCGTGTGCCTCGCCTGTGATCTTTGGGTTCAGAGGGCCATGATAATCGGGCAATCCGCCAAGCTCGTTCAAAAGCTCCCGGCGCACGTATTGCTTGCGGCGCTCTGCTTCGGCAACCGTACGGGTTTCGCGTATAGTCGGCGCGCGCTGCTCTAAATCCCGCTGCGCAATCGCATTCATCCAATTCAGAAATGAATCTTCGGGAATAGTCTGGCCCACGGCGCAGGGTGTCGGGAGAAGGGAAGCAATCAAGCACACAGCGGCGAGAATGCCGGGCAGCGGAGAGAGCCTTCCCAAATCCAGCACCCGCTTCCGGATCGTTGGCAACAAATTTGTCCCTCGGCGCAACTCGATATCGAAATTGGCAACGAATTGTGAAATAAAGGTCAGGATATCAGCAGTTGAAATAACAAGATAATAGTAGAATAGCATTATGGGTAGGACTCATCCGCGTACTCCAGAACCGCTGGAAAAACTCGAGCAACGCGAATTAACGATTCTGCAATTAATTCATTCTGGAGCAAATAACTCCAGGCTT
>JASHVU010000107.1 GCA_030044455.1 Acidobacteriaceae bacterium
GCCGAATGCAATCCTCCACTACCCGCATGAAACTCGATATTCGAGTTCTTGCCTTCCGGCGGATTCGCGCAGTTCCACAGGCAGGCGCCGCAGTGGGCGCACTTCTCGCGCTCGAAAGCAGGCACTTTGCCAAGCCCCAACGTGATGGCCTGGCCCGAGCACATGGCAATACAGGTCTTCTCAATGCAGGCCATGCAGCGCGCCTTGTCAAGAAAGACGACATGATCGGCGAAGCCCGGCGCGGCCTGAATCTTGCCGCCCATCAAGAGCGCATCCTGCTGCGATACAAGCAGACGTCCGTCGAACGGAATCTCCGGCCAGCCGCGGGCCGACATCATCGCATCGTGCAGCGGTCGCCCGTCTTCCATGCTCAGGGCTGCGGCATTCTTGAGAGAGAGGCGCGAGGCTGAGTCGCTGCCGAATCGCTTGATCTGTGCAGACGCTTGTGGAATGTGCGCATGAATCGATAGCTTTCCGCCTGAAAGTCCAGCGAGCGCCATGCCCAGAAGGCCGCGAACAAATCCCTTATGGAAGCCGTCGCGCGCGTGCTCCGCTTCCTTCGCCCCCTGCTCAACCCAGCTCTCCCGACGCCGTTTTTCGTAGGTTGCAACAAGATTTTCCCGCGTAAATTCGCCGCCTGAGCGCAGCAGCTCGAGTACGGCCTCGCCGAGTTGCGCGCCCGTGGTCCATGCCTCGTCGACGCCCGAGCCGGTGAGCATGTTGGTTGAACCGGAACACTCGCCGATGCGTGCGTATCCATTTCCGATGAGAGCAGGCTCACCGCGCTTGCCACTCTCCTCAATTGACTTTGCGCCCCACGAGCGCAGTGTCCCGTTTTTCAAATGCTTCCACAGCGCCGGATGCTGGATGAAGTGCTGCAGGTACCGATATGACGTACGCGCTGGGTCGCTCATCCACGAGGGAATGAAGATGCCCACCGATGCCAGACGATCAGGATGCACGTAAAGAAATCCGAAGATCTCCGGCTCAGGAAATCCAAAGGTATGCCAAACCGTACCTGCCTCGAGCTGGGTGTCTTCCGGCAGTTCGATCACGAACTTCATCCCCAGCGCCCACTCGCACTTCGTGCAACCCTCGTTTTGGAGGAGAGCACGGGAAATTTGGCCGACCGGCCCATCGCCGATCACCGTCAGTTGCGCACGCACATCCATGCCGGGCATGAACCCGTCGGCCGGCGCGCCGTTCTTGTCCACGCCCTGGTCCACCAGGCGCAAACCCTCAACTCGATCGCCGGCCAGGAGCGGTGCGGCTACCGGGCTGCCCGGCCAGATTTGCACAAAGCCCGTCGAAATAATCTGCGCAGCAACCCACTGATTGAACTGGCCGATCAAAAGCACCAGACCGCCCTGCTTATGAAGAAATCCCGGCGTCCAGGGCAACTCGAATGCATCATCTTTCAACAACAGCTTTTGTCCGAGTCGAAGAAAAAAATCCCCAAAGCGCAAGAGCGTGGAGCGCCGGCTCGCACCCACAGGATCGAGCAGATAAAAGACGCGTTCCTTGAGCACCTCAACGGCCATGGGAATCTCGGACGTATTGAGTTCGGGGAAGCTGGTGCGAATACCCTTGGCGAGGGTAACCACGCCGCTTACGCCGGCATCGAGCGAGTCGGCGCGCTCATAGCAGATGACCTGCAGCGGCATACCCGGCGCCACACGACTTTCAAAGGCCGGATCTGCGGGATTCTCGGTCCAGGCGCGCGTCAGGGTGGTCAAGAAACCGCCCGCGGCGGGACCAAAGCCTGCGCAGGCAATGTCCACCTCCATGGTCTGGCGGTCAACTTCGACTTGGTGATCGGGATCGGTGCTCATGCAAGACATCCGTTCAATCTTGATTCGTGCTTTCCCACTCTAGGCGCAAAGACAAACACGCGCCAAGGGTCAGGCACCCAAACTCTGTGCTTGGTCGATCTCATGCTCAACCTGCCGCCGGGTAGTCGAGCGCCTCGGGAATCATCACCTTGCTCACCGATTCTGCCGCGCGGTCTTTGGCCAGGCGCGAGCCGGTCAAGCAGGTGGTGAGCTTCGATTGCAGCTGCAGAAATTCCCCGGAGCCTGCGCAGGTTGCGCACGGGCCCGCCTTCTGCGGATGTCCGCCATCGAATGTGATCACATCCACGGCCATGGCGCAAATGCCGGGCATTGTTTCTTCAAGCTCTTCAAGTTCGGCTGTCGAGAAGCAATTGCGATGTTCCTCTTCGCCCCACGAAGGATGCGCGTTGTAGCCGAAAACCAGTTCGGCGCAGATGCGCGAGGTCTCGCCGGCAGCCGTTGCGGCCTGGGTGTGGCAGAGGTCGCTGAGGAACTGCACGGTGCCCGCCAAGCCCTCCGCGGCCACAGGGTCCGACGGACCACGCCGCTCGAGTTCGAGCACGTCGAGGATCTGCGCGCGCGAGGCCAGCAGCCAGCAAAGCGCATCGGCAAGCGGAAACGTCACGCCCTGGCGCTGCCCATGGTAGAGCTTGTTGCCGGCTGCGTCGGTAGCGTTCTGCAGGTAATTCAAAGTCCAGAGCCACAGGTGCATGGCCGAGGCCAGCGTGCAGGCGCCCGTGCCCGGGTGGTGACTGGCAATCGCGCGCATTTCCCGAATCCAACTCCGGAACTGTGCCAGGAAAACTTCGCTGGTCATGGTGACGGTGAGTTGGCGGCGCTGCACGGCCTCAGGCCCTTCGTAGGTTGCCTCAAGCTGCGCGTCCATCCACTTGTTGGCCAGGAATCCCGGGCAGTCCTCTGTGATACCGTAACCGCCCATCAGGCTTATGGCCTCGCGCATCAAATTGGCGCCGTGGCCGGTGTTCCAGAGCTTGGTTGCTGGGCACAACACGTTGGCTTCGGCATCGGCCAGCACAAACTCCACCAGCGGGTCGGCTTCAAGATCGGCGCGGCGCGGATCGTCAGCCTTGAGGCCGAGCAACTCGACTGCTCGTTGTTCAGACTCTTTGAGTGCCTTCATTTCAGCGCGACCACCCAGAACGCCGCGTCCAGCGAGGATGGCGTTCTTTTGCTTCTCCAGCGGATCGAGCCCATCGAACAGTCGCGCCGCCGCGAAACCGAGCGATGCGGCAGCTTCTCCCGCGGCCCAAACGTCAACCAGCCGATGCAGCGCATCTTCGCGCTGTTGGATGCCCTGCTCGTAGCGCACCGAACCGGGCCTGGCGCCTTCAGCTCCGCGGAAGCGCTGGCGCTGATAGCGAATCACCGGCTCAACGGCTGAAAGCAGCTTGGCTGCGGTCATTAATCCGACGGGAACGCGCGTGCGGCGGAAGACCGCCTCGATTACCTCGCTGTGGTTGTAAGTGGGAATGATGACGCCGTCTTTTACCGTGTAGCCGCCCACGATGCGGCTGGCGGGAACCTTCAGGTTGAAGACCGGGTCGCCCGTCGACGAGAGCTGGTGAACAAGTTTCTTGGTTGCAGTGCCGCGGTCGAAGATACCCTCGTCAGTCTCTTCCAGGATCACGACGCAACTACCCTTGATGCGCTTGTCGGCAGAGTTCACAGCCGCAGTAACAAAGTTTGCAAATGCAATGCCGGTAATGAAGCGTCCGCGCTTGTCAACCTGCAGAACCGGCTCTTCACCTTCATTCCACTCGGCGACAGTCAGTTTGCCGCTCAACATGCCGGTATCGACCCCCACATAAGGAATCGGCTCAGTGAGTGCGAAGGCCCCGCGCCATGGCTGGTGGGCAACATCTGACTCTTGGCCGGGTTGCGGCGGGGCCGC
>JASHVU010000108.1 GCA_030044455.1 Acidobacteriaceae bacterium
GCCGCGCCTTCAGGTTGAAATATTTGCGCGACGACTTCACCGTATCGAAGAGGGCTTCAAGATCGGGCGTGACGGCAATGCCAACCAGCGCCGACTGGGGCGTGCCGTCCGAGGCCACGCTCGAAATCACGCCATAGCGAAATTCAGCCATAAACTTGTAGATCTCTGCCCGAACCAACGTCACCTCCGGAGGCCCATTGTGATTTAGCCGATGAATGCAGCACTCGATGCTGTAAGGTAATCGAAAGCATATTTCTTGTCTACAGGGAGATGCCATTGGGTCGATTTACAGGAATCCTGGGAATCGTTGCTGTGCTCGGCGTGGCTTACATCGGCTCAACCGACCGCAAACACATTCGCTGGCGCACCATCGCGTGGGGTCTCGGACTGCAGTTCCTTTTCGCGTTTCTGGTGTTGCGCTTCAACTTTGGCCAGCGCGTTATGAACTGGGCCGGCGACGTCGTGACCAACATGCTGTCGGCCACCTTCGCGGGCACTCAGGTGCTGTTCGGAGAACTCGGCCTGCCCAACTCCGGCGCATTCGGCAAGGTCATCAGCCCCAGCTCGGGCGCAATCTTCGCCTTCCAGGTTCTGCCCACCATCATCTTCATCTCCGCATTTTTCGCGGTGCTTTATCACATCGGCCTCATGCAGATCATCATTCGCGGCATGGCCTGGGTGATGCTTAAGACCATGCGCATCTCGGGCGCCGAGAGTATGAACGTTGCCGCATCGATTTTCATGGGCCAAACTGAAGCGCCTTTGACGATACGCCCCTTTCTCGCACGCGCCACGCGCAGTGAACTCATGACTATTATGACCAGCGGCATGGCCCACGTTTCGGGCGGCATCATGGCCATGTACATCGCGCAGGGCGTTGAAGCCCGTCACCTGCTCTCGGCCGTCATCATGACCTCGCCGGGAACCATCCTGTTGGCCAAGATGCTGGTACCCGAGACCGAAATTCCAGACACTGAGGGCAAAGTCGTTATTCCCAAAGACGAGTTGCACAAGGATGAAAACTTCATCGGTGCTGTCGCGCGCGGCACCATCGACGGCGGCAAACTGGCCATGAATGTGGCCATCATGCTCATCAGCTTTCTCGCGCTGGTCGCGCTCCTTGACATGTTTCTGGCCTGGATTCACGGCGGCGTAGCCTGGTTCCCATCGAGCCTCGGGCAGATTCTGGGCTTTGTTGGCGCGCCCGTGGCCTGGCTCATCGGTGTGCCCTGGCACGACTGCCCGGCCATCGGCAACCTGCTGGGCACGCACATGGCGCTCAACGAAGTCATCGCGTATATCGGACTCGGCGCGCAAAAAGCCGTGTTGTCGCCGCGCTCGTTTACCATCGCCACGTTTGCGTTGTGCGGCTTCGCGAACCTTGGGTCGATCGGCATGCAGATCGGCGGCATCGGCGCGCTGGTGCCCGAGCGCCGCAACGACCTGGCCAAACTTGGCTTCCGCGCCATGTTCGCGGGAACCATGGCCAACCTGATCAGCGCATCGATTGCCGGGATGTTTCTGGGGTAAGATTGGCCAGAGGATTCGCGATGAGCAGCTCGCATCTGACCGGGCTCCTGGCCGAATTTGCAGACGGTCGCACGGAACTGGTCTTCGACCTTCTTGCCGCCGGCCTTCCCGCAAATCATAAAGACGATGACGGCGTCTCTCTCATTCAGCACTGCGCCTACTACGGAGATGTCAGCGCTATCCGCTTTCTGCTCTCGCAAGGGGAATCCCTTACCTCGCTCGGCGACAACTTCGGTCTGAGTGGCGCTTCCTTTCACGGCCATTGGAGGCTCTGCAAGTTCCTTCTCGAGCAGGGTGCAAACGTGAATTACCCCGATCCCGGTACCGGCGAAACACCACTTCACGCTGCCCTGTGCAAAACCGACCGCGTGGCTTACGACCGCGTACTCGTGGTGCTGTTGTCCGCTGGCGCAAATCCGAATACGGCCACCACTCCGGGAGTTGTTACTGGCGCCTTCATGCGCGACTGCAGAACCAAAGGCGAGACCCCGCTCCACCGCGCCGCCGCCTTTGGTGAAGTGGAAACCATCCGTCTGCTCAAGGATGCCGGCGCCATCATCGATGCAAAGGATGCCAACGGCGATACACCGCTCTCCTGGGCGAGTTGGTATGGGCGCTCAACCCCCATACTCAGGGAACTTCTCTACGGAAATTTCCGCATCCATCCGCAAAACCAATCCATGCGCGCCAATCTGCTGGGTACACCACACTCTTAACAGCTGCCCGTAATCACGCGCGCAGCCTCCTCACCCGATAAACCACCGTCAGCCCCGTCACCGTTCCGCACGTCAGCAGGCTTGCCGCCATTCCCAGAATCAGCGACCAATCCTGGTGATTCACCCCATGCACAATTCCAATCACCTGCAGTACACTGAACCCGCCAAATGTGAGCAGCGATACGCCCACGTCAGTCTTTTTCCGCCACAGTGCAATCGCCTGCGGCACAAACAACGCCGCGTTGCAGCCGAGCCCTAACCCAAATAGCCAATCGAAAATCTCTTTCATCGCTTAAGTCTCACTCCTGCCTCCGGTTCCCTGCTCCATCGTCTCACCCTCGCCCAAACCCTGCTTTAATCACTTCTCCCCACACCAAAAGCATCGCGTCGGCTTCGGTTGACCGCCCGGCCCCAACCCGCATCTGACCCATCCATGTGCCTTTCGGCCAAGGCCGGATTCTCATTCTATCTAGCTGGGGCACTGAGCTTTATCCTCAGCTTTCCTGTGCTTGTGCGCCCTCAAACCGCTCCCGCCGCCGGGCAGGAGACCGCTGTTGACTCGCCGCCAACGCCTGAACTCGAGGCCGAACTCAAACCCGCGCCTCCCACGCCCATCGCTCTCCAGAAGGCAGCGCTTGGCGATCCCAAGCCCTGGGATCCCGATTGGGATAAAGCCGTTGAAGCCGCACTCCCCGCCGACCTGCTCTCGCCTGCCATCGAGCGCCAGGTCAAGCCTCTCTGCCCGCGCTTCCGCCATCTCTCAAATGCAGATCGCCGCGCCTTCTGGGCCTATTTCTTCCAGGCCCTCGCCGGAGCCGAAGCCGGTCTCAAGCCCACCACGAACGTGCGCCACACCCAGCCTGAGGTTGCCGTCACTGATACCGTCACCGGCCACATCGTCCGCCAGGAGGGCCTGTTGCAACTCACTTACATGGACGCCGACCGCTACGGCTGCGATTTCGACTGGGCGCACGACAAGCAGCTCCCCGAGCACGATCCCGCAAAGACGATTCTGCTGCCCGAAAACAACCTGTTGTGCGGTGTCAAGATTCTTGAGAACCAGCTCATCACCCGTCATGAAGACCTGTTCAGCAAATCCAGCTACTGGGTCACGCTGCGCCCGCGCCATCCCAGCTTTATCGTCTTCATCAAGCAGATGGCCAACGTTCCGGAGTATTGCGGCTCGCGTTACCATATCGCAACGCCGTCCAGGCGCTCACTGTCGCCAGCGCCCGAAGCCTCCAATGCGCCTGCGATCGGCGCGCATTCCACTTCCACATCGGTTCGGCCTGCTTTCGGCTACGCACTGGCAGCCGGGTCCAATGCACCAGGGGTGCAATCAACCGTTGCATCTCATTAGCGTCGTCGGCGCCAGAGTCTCAATCTCCAAATCGCGCCGCGCCGCGCGCCTTCGCCTTGGCTGCCTCTTCTTCGCGGTTGCGCCGGGGCGCTGTGGTCTCGAGACTCGTGAGCAGCCGCGACGACGCCAGTGCAACCTCGTCAATCGCGGCATGGAACGCGGTTTCATTCGCCTTCGACGGTTTGTTGAAGCCGCTGATCTTGCGCACATATTGCAGCGCCGCCGCGCGAACCTCATCGTCGGTCACCGGCGGATCGAAGTTGAAGAGCATTTTGATGTTTCGGCACATCATCAGCCTCCGGGGCGGAGAACGAGCACGCCCGCATCCTCACTGTACCTCAGCTATAGAGTTCACAAGGCGCAGTGTCCGCCCTCACAGCGCCCCAGCCCGTCGCTTTGAAATCATTGCACGTGCTCTACGAAGAATTTGTCTATCCGCCATGCGACGCGCCCCTGATTGAGGCCTACTCGGGCCGGTTCGAGGCGCTTTACGTCATCCTGCATCCGTTTGTGCGCGTGCCCGACCGGCTGGCCTGGCGCGCGACCCACGAGTACCCCAGCGACGAGCAGATTGTTGCGGCCGGCGAAAAGGTGCGTTGGGCCGAAGTGGCCGCGAAAACCGGCATGCGCGGGGCCGCCGGGCTCAACCATGCCCTGCTTACGTCGATCGCTGCCATCTACCCGGAGTTCGGCGACTTTGCCGCGCGCGATCGCCTCCAAGCCTTCCTCGAAGCCGGCAACGTGTGGATGCCGAACGAGGGATGTTTCGAGCCGCTGCTGCAGCCGGATTTTCTCGACGCCTTTGACGCAGCCGGCAAGAGCAGTCTGATCTATGTGCCCGAGTTTCCATCCGTCGATCCCGTGCTGCCGTTCAACCTGGTGCGATTGAAGAACCACGCAGACGCCTTTCCCGGGCGCGGCAGCCTGATGCCCGAAGACGCATCGTTCCTCTTCACGGTGGACTGGGACAGCTTCTTCACGCTGCTCTACGGCCCGCGCAAGTTTGTCGAGGCGTTCGTTCGGCGGCGCGGCATTGAGGGATTTTTTGCCAACGCCACCACCGAACACTACTGGTACAGCTACGCCATGGGCTGCGCCACGGTCACCGTCTCGCCGGAAGAATGCCCGGTGACTCAATAGAGACATTCGGCTTTCAACCGATCGCTACTGGCAATTGGCTACTTGCTACTCGCTGCCCTTGTACAATGTCCTGAAGTATTCTCGCCTTCACCATGAGCTACTACGACCACGTCGTTGAGGCCGCTGAATCTCTCAGGATCAAACTGGGTGGCCTTGTCCCGCGCGTGGGAATCGTGCTGGGCTCCGGCCTCGGCGCTGCGGCCGATACGGTTGCCGACCCCATCATCGTTCCCTACGAAGAGATTCCAAACTTTCCGCGATCCACCGTGGAGGGCCATGCGGGACGCATCGTGGCCGGCTTGCTGAATGGGGCCCCGGTCGCCATCATGCAGGGCCGCGTGCATTATTACGAGGGCTATACACCCGCGCAGGTCACCTTCCCCATGCGCGTGCTGGGCAAGCTGGGTATTCGCGCCGTCGCGCTCACCAACGCAGCCGGCGGCATCGCCGAAGGGCTCTCCATCGGCCAGCTTGTACTGCTCTCCGACCACATCAATCAAATGGGATGGAACCCGCTCATCGGACCCAACGAGCCGCGGTTTGCAGTCAGGCAAGGCACGGGGCTGCGCTTCTTCGACATGACCGAAGCCTACAGCAAACCGCTGCGCGCTCTCGCGCACGAGGCCGCAGCCGATGAAGGATTCAATCTCGTCGAGGGCGTTTATCTGGCCACGCCGGGTCCCAGCTTTGAAACCCCAGCCGAGATTCGCGCCTTCCGCACACTGGGCGCAACGCTGGTGGGCATGTCAACTGTACCTGAGACCATCGTGGCGCGCCACATGGGGATCGAGGTACTGGGAATCTCCTGCGTCACCAATCTGGCCGCAGGCCTGGGGGCAAAGCAGCTCAGCCACCAGGAGGTTTTTGAGGCGGGCCGACAGGTTGAACACCGTCTCGCTGCCCTGCTCAAGCGGCTTGCACCGCGCATCGCCGCGCACCTCGACGACGCCCAATGACAACGCCCGTCCAAAAAGCAAAAGCGCACAAGCGCCAAATAGTAAAAGCGCGTAAGCGCCGCGTCATCGGCATCGCCGGCTGCTCGGGCTCGGGTAAAACTACGCTTGCCGGCGAGCTGGCGCGTACGCTGGGCGGCATTCACTTCCATCTCGACAGCTACTATCTCGATCTCGGTCATCTGCCATTCGACGAGCGCACTCGCCAGAACTTCGACGACCCAGCACTCATCGAAAGCCCATTGCTGGCGCGCGATGTTGCCTCCCTGGCGCGTGGCGAGACCATCGAGCGGCCGGTCTATGACTTTGCCACCTACACACGCGTTACGGACCGCACCGAGCGCGTCGAACCCGCCCCATTCCTGATCGTAGAAGGACTGTTCGCGCTCTACTATCCTGAACTGCTGCCGCTCTATCAACTGCGCGTCTACATCGAAACGCCCGATGACCTCTGTTTCGAACGGCGCCTCAAACGCGACATCGAGCAGCGCGGCCGCACACCCGAATCGGTGAAGAAGCAATACGAAGCTACGGTCCGCCCTTCAAGCCTGGCCTTCGTCCGCCCGTCCGCCGCGCACGCCAACCTCGTTGTCGACGGCACCGGCGCGCTCGATTGGAAAGTGGAACGCGTGGTAACGGAACTGCGCAAGCGTGGGCTGCTGACTGGTTTGGCCTGAATCAGCCACCAGGATCACGATTGACGATTCACGAAGCTTGTCTGCCGGGTCTGATTCAAAATACGTGGGGCCCAGACCGCCCCGCGATCCGAGCCCCCGGTTATCAGAGGTTACTTGCTCTGGCAGCAGCTCTTGGTGCAGCCATCCTGGCAGCACGTCTGGCCGCAATGGCCCTGGCAGCAGTTGTGGCAGCAGATCGCTTTGGACGCAGGAACCTGTGCGATGGCGCTGACGGCGAGAACCGCCGCGAACGAGATCAATGCAAGAGTACGCTTCATGTGTTTCTTCTCCTTGACGGTATTCGTCACGTTGAAATGCAAGCAAGGGTGAGGCCTCATATCGAGGCCGCTTCAAATGCGCACGAACGTCAGGGAGAGATCTAAATTCTGAAGACGCGATTCAAAATGTATTGCGGAGGGGAGTCGGCGAGGCGATCGAATGAATCCGTGGCCGGTCTTTCGAGTTGCGCTCCAGCAAAGGTGCTTGCAAATGCGGCGACCGGAACTTGGACCGTAACTTTGGATTTGTCACGCACCATCCGAGGCAGAACCGCGTCGAACGCATTTCGCGTGCAGCAATTCCGCTGACAGCCTTCATCGGCCGTCATACCCGTCGCCCTCATGCCAGCCATCGGGCAGTCCGGCGCCATGCTGCTCATCGTCATGGAGCAACCCGGATTACAAGCAGGGGCCTTCCCGGCCACGCAGCTCAGACTGGAGAGAACAGGCTGCGCGGCCAGGAGGCCAGCTATAAGGAGCACCGTGGTTTTGAGCAGATGTTTCATACGTTCCCCATCCACCCTAAAAGATGTGATTCCTCAGAATATGTGCGCTGGATCACAGTCTATTTGTGGATGTCGAACAGGTTCGTGCGATAGACGCTGCTTACTTCCCCGCCGTCAGCGCTTCAATCTGCACCAGCATGTCTTCTTTGCGCATCACCAGGTTGGTCGCGTTCAGCGTCGCCAACTCAAAGCCGTGGCCGTGAGTGATGGCGTCAGTGGGGCAGGCCTCGACACAATAGCCGCAGAAGATGCAGCGGTTGTAGTCAATGTTATAAACCTTGGCGTAGCGTTCCGACGACGAGATGCGATGGTCCGTTGTGTTCTCGGCAGCTTCAATATAAATGCAGTTCGACGGGCATGCCGCCGCGCACAAAAAGCAGGCTACGCATTTTTCCAGGCCGTTTTCGTCGCGCTGCAGAACGTGTGCGCCGCGAAAGCGCTGCTCAAAAACCGCGCCGTGCAGCGGGCCATCGCCGTCAGGGTAATTCTCAACTTGCGTGGGCTCAAGCATCTCGCGAAAGGTGATGCTCATGCCCTTCACAATCCCCGCCGCGTTGCGCACCATCGACATGGCCCCAGTATACGATGAATGGCGGGAGAGATTCATGAAGCGCTACTTAAGTATTACTTTGCTGGCCTTCTCTATTCCGGTGGTGGCTGCGGCACAAAGCGAGCCGTCTTCGCCCCCACCCGCGCCTGCCGGCGGCAACCAGGTGCAGCCCGCACACACCTCGCCTATTCAAACCCAGCATGACCAGATGCCCATGAGCGATATGGGCCGGATGAACGAAGCGCACAAGCCCGCTCCACCGGCCGGCCCGCTCGCCATCACCTTCGCCGGCAAAACCGCTCAATGGACCGCTGCCACACTGGCTGCCCTGCCTCACACCACCGTCTCTGTGTATAACGAGCACACCAAGGCCGACGAGACTTACGCAGGTGTGCCGCTTATCGACCTGCTGGTGAAGCTCGGTGTGCCCGACAAGCCCCATGGCAAGCAGTTCAGAATCTATTTGGTGGCCGTCGGCTCAGACGGCTACGAGGTGGTGTATTCGCTGGGCGAAATCACTCCCGACGTGCACGATGCGACTGTGCTGGTGGCCGACAGCGAAAACGGCAAGCCAATCGTAGAAGACGGGCCGCTCAAGCTGGTAGCCACGCGCGAAAAGCGCCCCGCACGCTGGGTCCGCAACCTGGTGTCCGTCAAAGTGCTGACGGCCGACTGAGAATCTCCTGGTACGGTATCCACGTGATTCTGTAACTCAACCTTTGAATTTAGGTGCCCCAGGTCCCGCTTTTGGGACCTGAGAAAGCACGAAACTACATGGATACGCCACAGCCCGCCTTACGGCTGGGGCCGCTCGTCCCGGCGCTCGGGCGCCGGCTTCTTTTCCGGCGCGGGCCGGTGCTCGGCTGGCGCTGGGTGTTGCGCCGGACGCGCCTCCTCAGGACGGCGCTGCGGCTCGGCGCGGTTTGGTTCCGGCCGACTCGGTTCGGGGCGAGCTTCAGGCCGGTTCGGCTCCGGGCGGCTCTCCGGAGCGGGACGTGCCGCCTCAGGACGCGCCGGTTCTGCGCGGTTCGGCTCGACACGATTTCCCGGCTCCGGACCGCGGTTAACTTCAATCGCCGGCCGCGCAGCCTCGGGCACATTATGCAGGTTGCTCCATACAGCCGGATGTACACCCCGATCGGCAACCACGACCCGCGTCTCGACAAACGTTGCCGGCCGGCCGTGGTTCACTTCTGCAAACTGCGCGCGATTCTGGCTTGCACTGCGCTCGATCTCGATCTGCGTCTGCATGGGAGCAGCATGTGGCTCACGCAACGCGGCAAGCTCGGCCAGCCGCGGCCGCACCTGGATGCCGCCTGAGCCGCCGTTGAAGCTCACGCGATTGATCACTGTGTAATTGTTGATGATGGTGCGGTTGTACACGTTGTGAACAATAGTGACGTTCACATTTGTGACCGTGCGGTTGTAGAAGAAGTGCCCGGCGTTCCAGTATCCGCCCTGGTAGCCTAGGCCAATGTATCCAAAGCCGTAGTTGATGCCGCCGTAGAAACCGATGTGCGGCCCCCAATAGCCTCTAAAGAATACGTAGTGGGCGTGCGAGTAGCCCCAGTAACCCGGAGTCCATAGAGCACCCTGGTAGGGCGCCTGCACCCACGCACCTGGAACCCAGTAGTAGCCGGTCGGGGCCCAGCTCCAGTATCCGGGAGTCCAGATGTCACCATCCTCAGGGCAGGGCGGCTGCTGGTACTCAGGCAGTTGCGGAGGAGGCTGCGGTGCGGTGTATGCGGGCTGAACGCCATAAGCCGTCTCATCGGCAGTATCGTCTGCAGGCGTTAAGGCCGCGCTGCCGGAGTCAGAAGCAGCGGTAGACGACGCGCTCGATGTGTCCGCTGTCCCTGAGGTGTTCGACACCGGAACCAGATTCCCGGATACCTCATCCTGCGCGGCTTGCTGGCTCTGGTCCGCAGGGGTCGCCGCATTGCTCCCATTGTCGGTGCTGGTTGTCTGTTGATTCGAGTGACAACCCGCAAAAAGCAGCGCGGAAAAGCCCAACACAAAGATACCAAATGGTTTACCAGAGGAATAGATTGCCATCTTTCGTCTCCCGTAGGTTTTTCGTGTACTGTCGGAAAAGTTAGATGCACCTTGGCACGACGGAGTCTACTTTTGCAGCTGGCTACTTGTTTGGCGCGGCCTGAACCGGCTTCGACGGATTCGAGTTCGGCTGCGGCGTAGTGCTGGTCGCCTTGGGTGTAGTCGGCTTCGGTGTCGATGAGCCTATCCTTCCGTGATTATTTGCCGGCGGCGTGGTCACCGGGTGCCGTTCGGTGCGCGGAACAAGCTGCTGGCAGATTTCCGAGTCCTGACCGCGCATCAAGCCCTCTACCGCGTCCTGCCCGCGGCAGATGCGCAGCTTAGTCTGCTTAAGCTCGTCGCCGTTCAGTTCCACGGTGCGGTCCAGACCGCTGAACGGATCGCGGTCGAAGCGAAAAATGTAGTCATCGGGAGCTTTGGGCTTTGGGTATTCGAGGTGGCTCCAGATGTAGAGCGCGACGTGGCCGTCTCCTTCTGCGGCCAGCTCATAAAGTTGCGTCATGGCAATGCCCGAGGGCTGGTTCGCGTTCTCGAGCGGCACGCCCTTGCCGCCTCTCAGCCAGCGCGCCCCCCACGCGTGTTGGGAGTAATCGTAATAGAAAGCCGTGAAGTACGTAGTAGCCGCGCAGTTGCGGCAATCGTCGTAAATTGCGATCAAATCGTTATCAAATCCGTCGGCAAAGTGCTGCCAGTCAAGGATGCGCAGATTCACGCCACCCAGCAGCATTGTGATGGCATGGCTGGTCAGCGAAACGCTCCACACGCTGAACGTATCGTCCTCGGGCAGCGATTGCGGCGTCTTGCGATCGGTGGTCACCACCAGCGCTGCATCGTACTTCACGCCGATCTCGCGAATCGCCGACCAATTCTCGACGGCCAGCGACCGCGAAACCCACACCATAACGTCCTGATCCTTGGGATTGTGAAAATCCACCCAGCGAAATGCGTCGGGTGGCGGCTGCGGCGCGCTGTCGGCAGGTTGCGCTTGCGATGCGTTGGCGGGCTGTTGTCCCGCGTCAGCCGGTTGCTTCTGCAAGGACTCGGCGGCCTGCGGCTGCGCGTTGCCAGCCGGCCGTTGCGAGGGGGCAGGTTGTTGAGCGGTGGCGGGCTGTTGCGACGCGTTCGTAGATTTTTGCGAAGCTTCGGCAGGCTGTTGCGCAGAGAGAGAAGATGCCAGGGCCAGCACGGCGGCAGCGGCAACCGCCCACCGCGCAATGAAGCAACGCATAAATTAGATATAACAGAGCCCCCGCCACCCGTAGCGCCGCACTCCCCGGGGTCCCAGAGGAATGATTTGTATTCGTCGGGGTGGTTGCGCGGTCGCCGTCCGGGTCTTTAGACCCGGACACCGGCCACCCAAAATCCTCCATCAATCCCCAACTCTGCGGGCGCCCCGGGTCTCGCTCCTGAGGCCCGGGAGCTCCATCAGTCAGATTCCATGCGTCGCAACCACAATAGCCCAGGATTAACCGGCGTTAGTTCAGTGCGCCTGCACAATCGTGTAGATCAACAGCGGCGGGGTTGTGAGCGCGCCATTGGTTGCCGTGATGATCACGGTCTGCTCCTGGCTCCACGGCGCGCCAGGTATCTTCACCTGGTTGAAAACGACGCTCCCCACCGTTGCCGGCGCCGTAACCGTCACTGTGCTGGTTGCCTGCGCCCCGCCATCGATTTCCAGGGTGACCTCGCCGGCCGGAAAATCGCCGCACAGCACGGAGACAAACTGACCTCCAACAACGGTCGGATCTGAAATGATTGCGCCTGTACTTCCGTCAATGATTGCCACATACGGCGAGGGCGCGCTCGTGACTGTATAAGCAAGTTGCGCCAATTGCTGGCCACCGCTCACCGCAGCCAGAAAGTAACTTCCCGGCGCGGTGTCGGAAGGGATGACCACCGTGTACGTCCATTGTGCGATCCCTGCCGGAATGGGGGCTCCTCCTAGCGAGATACCGCTTCCTCCCGAGGCCGGAACTAAAA
>JASHVU010000109.1 GCA_030044455.1 Acidobacteriaceae bacterium
ATGTTGTTACCAAACTGCGGCCCCTTGCCGCAAATATCGCAGACTTGTGCCATTGTCTTAACTCCAGGATTTTAAATCGCTTCGGGCGCCGGACAACCGGGCTACAGGCGCATACGGGACTCGCCGACGCTACGCCGAACTTTCAGTATACCTGAAACAATTCAGGGTGGGCTTGGCGGGTCATGTCCTAAGAGTGCGTTGCTGCGCTCCTGCTTCAACTTTCCCGTTTGAGTGATCGAAACCTTTGCAGGAGAAAGGGCTTGCAGACGTGTTCCGACTCGGCGTTTTCCAATGCGCGTTCGCTGGTGGCGGTCGAAACGGTTTCAATGCAGTTCGTGCAGATCGAGTCTACCGTGGCGTCATCATTCCAACGATGAGCGAAATCTGTTCGAGTCGCATGACTTGGGTGCTGTGAAGAATGTTGAAGGCCCATACGAACTCCATTCGTCCCGGCGATCGCCGGAGTCATGGTGCGTTGGGGCGAATGAGGTGTGGGGGAAGCCCTTGTCCCGGCGCGAGAGTCTCACGCCTGTCTCACTCAAAGCGAAGGGTTCCTTGGAAGGCAGGTTTGACCGGGTGCATCATGCTTCGGCCAAGGGACAGTTCGAATGTACCCGAGGGTAACACCCCGGGGGAACGGATGGCATGAGAGTTTCTTATCGCCGGTTTTGTCAGATGAAAAACGATGGTGGTACGGCAAAAGATCGCCTGGTGTCGTAACCCAATGCGCTGCCAGGAGTCGAGAATCCAGTCCTGGGCAATCAGGAGAATGCAGCTACCCAGGAATTGCGATAGCGGTGATGCAGAGCACAGCGGAAACCGTCTTCCACAACTACCGTCAAAGGCACAAAAACCCCTTAACGCTGCTGAAAAGAGAAAGCCCACCTCGAATGGGTGGGCTTCTCGTGCCCGGTTTGTGAAGTGTCAATTCAAATTAGCAAAGGCGCAGCCAGGAAATAGTGTTTCAAAACGGAAGTGAAGCATAGATCAAGCCAAGGTGGTACTGACTTTGCTGAATGTGCTGCTGACAGCCGAAGCAACTTCTTTGATACCGCTAACGGCGGCGAGAGCAATCAGGGCGACCAGCAGGGCGTATTCGACCAGATCCTGTCCGTCGTCGCGATTCCGGAGTATTTGAAACCTCATGTACATTTTGATGAAGAGCAGATTCATGTGTGTCCCTTTCCCTGCCGCGCCAACGCGAGAGGGCACGCATGAATAGAAATGTATTGGCCCTCGCGTTGGTCGAGTGTGATGCAAATCACTCGTAACGCACCCAAAATCCGGCAACGCGCTTTCAAGACACCAGAGCAATTCCTGGGTAAGTGTGTCCTTTCGATGATAGAGAAAGGTCGCCGGCTGCTTGCTGTCGTGGCGACTCGAAGGCGATCGCTTTGGGATACAGACACCCAGGAATTGTTGTACCGAGCCGGTAGTGTGCGAAGTGATTTCTGCGGGACTCGCCGTTGCCAGATTGGATTTCTTCCCGAAGCGAAGAGTCGATTCATCGCAAACAATTGCATAGGCATGTTACTTTATTTGCCTCGATTTATTACCTATTAGGTATATGCAGCTGGCCTGAACGAGGGATACGCTATGACTTCCTTGTAAACAAAGCCTTGGGAGGATCGATGAATACAATCATTCTGAATTTGATGGTGAACGCCCAGAATCTGATGAACCGTGAGGACGGTCAGGATCTGGTTGAATACTCTTTGATGGTGGCGCTGGTTGCCTTGGTTTCTGTCGCCGGCATGAATCAGGTTGCTTCGGCAATCAACACGGTATTCAGCACCATCAGTGCAACTCTTGCCTAGGGAAGCACTGATTAAGTCGCGGGACCTGTCTTCGGGGGCTATTGATTCCTGCATAACTAATGTCCTATACTGCTTGGGTAGTTCGGAGGTGATCTATCCGACCCCATGGCAGTCCGGAAGAACTGGAGCGTAAGCGGCAGAGAGCCGTTGACCTGCTCGGTCAGGGGCTGACCCAGGCTGAAGTGGCCCGCGCGGTGGGTGTTGATCCGCGCAGCGTGAGGCGCTGGAAACACGATTTGCGTTTCGGCGGCAGGGCGGCATTGCGAGCGGTTCCGGCCAGCGGCAGACCGCCACGCCTCTCCCCGGGCCAGCGACAGCGGCTGGAGAAGCATTTGCTCAAGGGTGCGCAGGCAGCCGGATTCGCAACCGACCTTTGGACCTGTCCGCGCGTGGCCGAACATATTGAGCGCACCTTCGACATTCGCTATCACGTCGATCATGTCTGCCGTCTGCTCCACCAGATGAACTGGAGCCCGCAAAAGCCCACCCGCAAGGCCATCGAACGGGATGAGGAAGGCATCAGCCAGTGGGTCAAGCAAGCCTGGCCGGCCATTAAAAAAAAGCGCGCCGGTTGATGGCCTGGCTGGTGTTTCTGGACGAAAGCGGCTTTCTGCTCGCGCCTCTGGTGCGGCGCAGTTGGGCGCCCTGCGGCCAGACACCGGTGCTCTATCAACGCGGCCGTCACCACAAGAAGGTCTCCGCCATCGCCGCCCTGTGTGTTTCGCCGCT
>JASHVU010000110.1 GCA_030044455.1 Acidobacteriaceae bacterium
CCGCCGAAGCGCGCGAACGCATGCGCACCCTGATCGCCGAGCTGGTTCAAACCAACCAGGAGCTGCGATTCAAGATAGCGCGGCTCAAAGAGAAGATCGCGCGGCTTGAAAAAGGCCTGCCCGAAGAGGTTCCCTGGGCCGGGATGCTGATTTGAAGGCGGCTGTTAGCTGTTAGCTGGTAGTTCGTGGCCGGTAGCCTGTTGCTCTTAACTATTGGCTTTTCGGTTCAAAGGATCGGAAGCTCCCGAGTTACCGGAACGCAGGGATGGAACTCAAGGCTGCGAAAAAGGGGTTCCAGCTTGCCAGCGCGCCTGGGCGGGCAGACCGGAGCAGGTGCCGCCGCAGCCAGACGGGCCGCTCTGAATCTGACCCGAACCGGTGGGCGTCACCCATGGCCATGGATAGCCGCTGCCGGCGGTGAAAAACGCAGGCTTGCCCGACAGATAGAACGAGTTTGGAAACGTAAGCGCTGAACCTTGCCAGGTGACGGCGTTGTTGAGGTAGTCGTAGTTGCCGTTGATCAAAATGTACGAGCCGGTGACGCCGTCCAGATTCGGATCCTGACCGCCATTGCCCCCGTCCCACCCGAGCATGAAGATGCGCGAAGCGGTAAAGTCTCCGCTGTAGGTCCAACCGTTGGCCGCAGTCGTCTCCCCCGAGGTCCCAAGCACGTTGCCAACGTAGGCGAACCAGTAGTTGTAGCCCATGGGGCCTGCCGCGCGCAGCGGCCCGGGAGCGTTGCTTACGCAGGAGGCCAACCCCGAGGGGCAATAGTAGCCCTTCCCCGCAACGTCACTCACAAGCCCGCCCACGCTGGGATCGGTGAAAGGCGTCCTCAATCCCGAGCCCACGTTGCGGAAAAATGTCATGTACATCGAGTTGCCATGCGTATTGTCGTTATCCAGGTCGTCGCCCCAGTTGCCCTCAAACAGGACGTGGTGCGGCCCCGAATAGTGGCTGGCATTGATCCCCATGTCGACCCAGTAGTCGCCGATGCCCGACTCCGCATCGTACATCGTGTCATCGATATAGTTATAGGAAATCACCGAACCTGCACCGCCTGCTCTGGCGACCATACCTTTTCCGGCGAAGTTGGTGATGCTGTTTGTGATCAGCATCTCGGTTGAAGCGCTATCGAGGGCCAATGGATATTCGCCGCCGTTGTTAACGGAGTCCCAGCAATGGTGAACGTAAACCGTGTTTAACTCGCTACGGGCCGAATACGCCATGCTGATTCCGCCGCCGTACCAATCGCCGACCTCGGTATCCTTCACCCAGCAGTTTACGCAGAGTTCCATCTCCAGGCCGCCCTCTGGAGCACGGAGAAGCGAAATGTATTCCACGCCAGCCCCTTGAAGCATGGAAATAGGCGATCCACCACCCGAATTATTCCCATAAAGATTTGCATAGACCTGAGCGTTATGTCCTCCGCTCTCACGGAACGCGATCGTGAGCGGATCGTCAAACGTGAGGGTGCAGTTGACACCTGGGCATGGACCTGCTCCGATCGAAGCGATCGTGTGCAACTCGGCGGTCGGCCGATCGCAATAGGAATACCAGCAGCCTGGGGTGCTCGCCTGATAGGGATATTGGGTACTGTCAAAATCCCAGGAGATGTCTTCCGCCTTCGACCACAGGACGCGTCCCGTAGCCGGGCTACCAGACGGACTGAGCCAGTCTGAAGCGGCCCACACTGACCCGTTTCCAGTCCACTGATTCATAGGATCGGCAACCCAGCCGGCGCCTGATGCCTCATCGATTAAAACCCACGAACCAACTGTGAAACCGCTGGTGCTGGTTACTTGAATCGTAGTTTGGCCCTGAGCGGCGTCTGCGGCCAGAGGCGTAGCACCGCAACCCGTGCCCAGATTCGCGCCAACGTTGCCGCACGTGCCCCAGCTATAGTTGTAGTCGGGCAAAACGGGCGCCATCAAAACCTCCGGCTGCCCGCCATTCGGGCAAGCAACTTCACTCGACGTACTCGTGCCGCACATCCCGCCCGTGTAGGCGAGAGCGCCATCAATAACGCTGATCGAGGTCTGGCAGTATGGCGAGCTGGCGCCGGTGCAGGCGCCCGTTCCGCGCAGCGAAATCCCCGTCGCAATCTGGATAGGCATGTCGGCTAGCTTGATGGCGAATGCGCCGGCTGCAAGCTGAACGACTTCACCAGCGGGACAGTTGTTAATCGCGTTCTGGATGTCGGTGTAGTCGTCCTGTCCCGAACCGAGCGGGTTGACCGTGGCACAGATCGTGGCGCGGTCCGGAATGCCGCCGACCAAAGCCAGGCCGGCGTTCTTCCAGTTTGCATAAGTGTCATTGTAGGTCGGCAGCACGCCGCTGGCCGGGTCGCTGCTGCTCGCTGCATTGACTGTGAAGCTCTGCGAGACCGGTGTGGCTGCAGCAAATGTTGTGTTGCCTGGCTGGGTTGCCTCGATCGTGCATGAACCTGCAATCAAGAACGCAGCCGTTGTCCCGCTCACCGTGCATACACTCGTCGATTGCGAGGCAAATGACACCGCCAAACCAGAACTCGCCGTCGCCGATAGCGTCAAGGGCGTACCGACTGTCTGCGCGCCGGGGTTGTTGAAGGTGATGGTCTGCGCAGTTGATCCGGGGCCTGCAGTCTGGCCGCTGTCGTTCGAGACCATCAGGCTTGAGACGTTGACCGGCTCGAAATCGGCGAGCGTGAGGCTGGTGAGGCACTCGAGATCGTTGTCGTTCCAGCGTGCGTCGGGGGTGCCGATGAGGCCTCCGCTGTCTCCGTTGTCGGCCAGGATGATGCCGTAGTTCCGGAACGCGGTGATGAGAATGGCCGCCTGCGGGCTCGTCGAGGCGCACGAAGGAGTGGCTACCGAGGCCTTGAGCCGGTAGATCTCGCCTGCCGGCCCTGACATGGTGCAGCTTGCGGGAGGAGTGGATTGCGAGATCTGCGACTCAACCGGAATGGCGTTGCCTCCGGAGGTGCAGCTTCCCACGCCTGCCGTTTCCGTGGCAGGCCAGACCCAGTAGTTCAGCA
>JASHVU010000111.1 GCA_030044455.1 Acidobacteriaceae bacterium
CGTGACGAATGGTCTGGCGACGGTGAATTACACGCTGCCAGCGGGTACAGCGCCCGGCAGTTACACAATTCAAGCGTCGTATAGCGGCACAACTAACTTCAAGAGCAGCACCGACAACACGCATGTGCTGTCGATTGCAACGGTTTCAACGACCACGACCGCGGCGAATGCGTCGGCAAATTTCAGCGCGAGCGCCCAAACGGTGACGCTATCGGCAACGATAACCAGCACGGGCGGGACAGTGAACGCCGGCACCGTGACGTTTACGGTGCTTAACGGCGGTACGCCGGTTGGCACGGCCACGACTTCGGGGACAGTTTCAAATGGGAGTGCATCAGTCAGCTACACGGTGCCGGCCGGAACTCCAAGCGGAAACTACACAATCCAGGCGATCTACAACGGCACAACTGACTTTGCAGGCAGTACCGACACAACTCACACTCTAACAGTCGGCTCGGCTCCAACTACCACGAGCGCGTTGAACGTTTCAACCACGTTCAGCATCAGCGCGCAGAGTGTGACGCTTGCGGCATCGATTACAAGCCCCTCGGCGGCCGTCAATGCGGGCACAGTGACCTTTACCGTCCTGCAGGGTTCGACCCCGGTCGGTTCGCCGGTGACGAGCGCCACAGTCAGCAATGGCTTGACCAGCGTGAACTACGCGCTTCCCGCCGGAACGCCAGCAGGAACGTACACCATTCATGCCGTTTACAGCGGCAGTACATCGCTGATGACCAGCAGTGACAACACGCACACGCTCACCATTGGCAAGGCCGCCGTGACCGTTACCTGGAATCAGCCCGCGGCGATCACCTATGGCACAGCGCTGAGCGCGACGCAACTGGATGCGACGGCTTCAGTTGCCGGTGCGTTCGTCTACACGCCGGCGGCGGGAACGGTGCTGAGCGCCGGATCGCACACACTGAGCGTGAGCTTTACGCCAACCGATACCGTTGACTACAACACGCCGAGTGCGGTGACGACCACCATCATGGTGAACATGACGACGCTTGACGTGATCGCGAACAATGCTACTAAGGTTTACGGCACGGCGAATCCCGCATTCACCGGCAGCGTTACCGGGACGAAGAACAATGACAGCTTTACCGAGAGCTTCACTACGACGGCAACCACCAGTTCGAACGTGGGCAGCTATCCCATTGTGCCCAGCGTGACAGGGGCCGACCTTTCTGACTACACGCAAGTGGTGACCGATGGAACGCTGACCATTACCAAGGCGGCGAGCAGCACTTCACTGATCGCAAGTGCGACCTCGATCGCCCCGGGCCAGCCGCTGACTTTGAGCGCGACGGTGGCTTCAACCACGACAGGGACCCCGACCGGTTCGGTCACCTTCTACGACAACATCATTCCGCTGGGCACGGTACAGTTGGTGAGCGGCGCCGCGAGCTTTACCACAGCGGCGCTTGCGCCGGGCATCGCACACAGCATCTCGGCCACCTACTCCGGCGATATGAACTTTCTAACCAGCAGCACCACTTCGAGCCTGACCGTGACGGTGACTCAACTTGAATTCACGTTCACCGTCAAAGGCGCAACCACTCAGAGCGTGAATCCCGGCGGGACCGCAACCTTCACCTTCAACGTAGCGCCCGAGTACGGCTCCTACGCGGGCACCCTGAATTTCGCAATCAGCGGCCTGCCTTCGAGCATAACGGCGGCCTTCTCGCCCAACAGCATCCCCGCCAACGGCGGTGCGCAGACGGTGACGCTCACCGTCAGCGATGCTGCGTTGAGCGCCGCGGCAAGTCCGCCGACAGGCCTGGCCAAACGGCTTGTGCCGATTGCGCTGGGGCTGTTGTTATTGCCGCTTGCAGGAGCAGGGCGCATGCGGCGGCAGGGGCGCAGAATGCGACAGATGTTCTACGTGCTGGTGCTGACGTGCGGCGCGTTTTCAGTCACCGTTCTCAGCGGATGCGGATCGGGGAACGGGTTCTTTGCGCAGGCTCCGCAAGGCTACAACTTGACCATCACTGCGACCGCCGGCAGCGTACAAAAGTCGGCCGCAGTAACCCTTAACGTTCAGTAGCTCACAAAGGAGAGACACGATGCGCGGACAATTCAGCACACTGCTCCTTGTGAGCGCGATGGCGATGACAGCACTGGCGGCCTGCGGCCAGGCACACAAGTCAGCAGGCAATCCGGAGCCGGAAACGCAATTTGATCTGGCCTTCACCTTTAACGCCGCGTCGGCGAACCAGGTGGGCGGCAGCCGGTTCTGGATGGAGGGCGCAAGCTTGCAGGCACACGACCGCTTTTACGGCGGGTGGGGAATGGTCGCCGACATTGCAGGCCTGCATAAGGCCAACATCAACTCCACGGGCGTGGGTCTCGACATGGTGACGACGGTGTTTGGCCCGCGATACACCTGGAGGCCAGCTCACCAGCGATTCAATCTTTATGGCCAGGGACTCGTCGGCGAGGTCTTTGCGTTCAACACCATCATCCCGACGAAGTCAGCCGCGATCACTTCTGACAATGGCCTGGCAGTGCTGGCCGGCGGCGGCATGAACCTGCATGCGACGCCGCACATTGGGCTGCGCGTCGAGGCCGACTGGCTTCGCACCAAGCTGGCCAATACCACTACCAATGTTCAGAACAGCGTCCGTGCAGGCGCCGGCATTGTCTTCCGGTTTTGACCCGTGTCGATTCCGTCCCGGTCGCTGGAATGCTGCTACCGAGTTTAACTTTTTGTAGCCATCTTTTTCCCGTTCCAATACGCTGACAATCAGTTGGCGCCAACAGAGGCTCGTTCTATGGCAGATCCGTTTGGTCGGGAGTGACATCCGGGTTGGCGACCTCACGCTCAGAACCTTAGAGAGTAGGATTCTTTGTATGAAACGGGAAGCCTGTTCCGCCGTAGTCTTGGCTACGCCAGCTGTACTTTCGGCACTTTCGCCTTCAT
>JASHVU010000112.1 GCA_030044455.1 Acidobacteriaceae bacterium
TCCCGCACGCAAGCTCTACGACTACATCAAGCTGCTGCCCGATGGCGAAATCTCAATCAAGCTGCTTGAGAACCACTGGGTGCAGATTCGCAGCGGCCGCTCCAATACCAAAATCGTGGGAATGGCACGCGCCAACTATCCCCAGGTGCCTGAATTTCCGTCGATTGCCGCCACCAGCATTCCGGCGGCTACGCTCAAGACGCTCATTGCCCGGACCATCTTCGCGATCTCAAACGAGGAATCACGCTACACCCTCAACGGCGCGCTGCTCATCCTCAAGGCCGAGTCCCTCGCCATGGTCGCCACCGACGGGCACCGGCTTTCGCTGGTCGAAAAGCCCAACGAATCCCTTGAAGGCATCAGCGGCGAAAAGCGCGTGCTGGTTCCGCGCAAGGCTCTGCAGGAGCTGCAGGGGCTTCTCGCGAATACCGAAGCTGAAAAGATTGAATTCGCCGACGACGAGCACACACTCTTCTTCAAGGTCGGCCATCGCACGCTCTCGACCCGCAAGCTCACTGGCCAGTTCCCCAATTTTGAAGCCGTGATGCCCAAAGACAACACCAAGTTTGCGGTCGTCCGTTCCACTGAGCTGTCCAGCGCCATTCAGCGTGTGGCGCAGTTTGCCGATGAGCGCTCTGGGGCCATCCGCCTGCGCCTCGACAGCAACGAGCTCAAGATCAGCGCCAACTCGGCCGATGCCGGCGAGTCAGAAGACACCATCGATACTCCCTACTCATCCGATCCAATCATGGTCGGCTTCAACTCGGTATACATCCTCGACTTTCTCAAGGCGCTCAACAACGAGGGTGAGGTGCGGCTGGAGTTCAAAGACTCCCAGTCTGCCGGCCAGATGCGCCCCGAGGACCCTGAAGCCGAGTACAAGTACCGCTATGTCCTTATGCCGATGCGGATCTGAGTCGCAACTGCGGCACGCCAAAACTGGTACCTGGCCTGCCTTCGAGCGAGCAGCCACGTCAATGTTTACTATTTATAAGCACCTCATTCGTCGCGTAAACCACTCGGTTTACCGCTTCAACCACTCAGCTCGCCTCATTAACGCTTTTTCCCGCCGGGTCGCGCCCTAATCTCCCGCCTCAGCGGGAGTATTCATGTTTTGCTCACGCTATTTTCTTCTTTACACCGTGCAGTAGAGATTCCATACTCGTTCCTACCTCGCAGTATCCGGAATTATTTGGGTTTCCCGGCGGCAAATCGATTCGCCAACCTCATTCATTCCGGTCCTGCGCATGTTTTATCGTTAACAGGACGGACTTTGGGGACGCGTCAGCTTCGTATATAGGATTTTGCGAAGCTCGACCATAGACCCGGCTTCAAATGCAGACAGGTAATTGACTCCAAACTGCATGAATCTTGAAGAAGGGGAAAGAAAAACCCATCGGCGCCGCAGTTTCTTTTCGAAGAAAAAGAGCGCGGCCATTTCCAACTTGGAGGCACCACATGCAAAATCTAGCAACGAGAATTCTCGCCTCAGGAAGTTTCCTGTCAGTTTTGGTTCTGTTCCTCTGCATGTCGTCATTGTCGAGAGCACAGGAATACGCATCCATCACCGGGGTGGTCACCGATTCCTCCGGCGCTGTGGTTCCGGGCGTAACGGTCACGCTCGAGAATACCCTGACAGGCGTCAAGTACACGGCCGTGACCAACGCCATAGGATCCTACACCTTCAATGAACTCAAACCGGGCCCCGGCTACACAATCGGATTCATGCGCGATGGCTTCAAACCCACCGCCATCACGGGAATGTACCTCAACGTCGACTCGACCCGCACTCAGAACGCCACTATGAGCGTGGGCACGGCGACGCAGACGGTGGAAGTGTCGGCATCGTCACAGACGGAAACACTGGACACGACTGACGCGACCATTGGAAACAACTATCAAGTTCAATTTATCAACGATCTGCCGATCGAAGACAGGAGCAACCCCACCGCGCTCTTCTATATGCAGCCGGGCGTAACCCTCGATGGATCGGTGACCGGCGCCCGCACCGATCAAAGCAGCGTGACGCTCGACGGCGTGGACGTCAACGACAATATGACCGGCTGCTTCGGCTGCATTGTCGCCAACGCTCCGGTGGACTCTGTGCAGGAGTTTCGCGGCGTTACAGCCGGCCCGCTTTCGAGTGCCGGTGAGGGCGGCGGCGGCCAGTACGAGCTGGTCACCAAAAGCGGCACCAACCACTTCCATGGCGACGTCAACGAGTATCACCGTGACACTGACACGGAGGCCAACAACTGGTTCAACAACAACTCCGGCGTGCCGCGGCCTCCCCTCATCCGTAACCAGTTTGGCGCCGCCATTGGCGGGCCGATCTGGAGAAACAAGGCGTTCTTCTTCTTCGACTGGAACAGCCGTCGCGACACGCTCGCCAGTCTCGTGGATCAGACGGTCCCGATGGACTCCTACCGCGCTGGAAGCGTTTCTTACCTCAACTCCAGTGGTACCATCGAAACGCTGAGCCCGTCGCAGGTTGCGAGCCACGATCCCCAGGGAGTTGGCTATAACCAAAACATCCTCGCCGTCTATTCCAGCCGCTATCCCCACGCCAATGATTTTTCGGGAGATGCCGGAGACCTGATCAACACCGCCGGTTTTCGTTTCAATGCACCCTTCCCGTATGTCGAAAACGACTATACACAGAGGGTCGATTACACCCTCAACAGCAGGATGAAGCTTTTCGGGCGTGGCACGTTCACCAGGACCGAGGGAACGCAGAGCGCAATCCAATTCCCCGGCGACCCGGCGACTCATCCCTTTCTCGATCAGAGTTACACCTGGGTTGCAGGACACACCTGGACCATCAGCAATAACAAGGTGAATCAGGCGGAATATGGAGAAGCCTTTGAGAGCTACAACTGGCCGGACACCTACAACCCCACCGGCATTACGCAATGGCAAGATTGGGGCGGGAACGGCACCGGGGGGTCGATCATGACTCCTCCGTATTCAGGGGCCGGCAACGCCCAGGGCAGGTCTTTTCCCATTCCCTTTGTGAAGGATGACTTCAGTTGGGAAAAGGGCAGGCACAGCATCACTTTTGGGGGGACGTTCAAGTGGGAGACGCCTGACGGCTACGACATCCTTGACTACAACGGGCCGGGGATTGGCCTGGGCGGAAACATTTATAGCCTCAGCACTTCGGGCGCGAATCCGCTGCGGCCTTCCGACCTGAATACCAGTTCGCAGGATACGTCGTTCTATGACCAGGCGTTTACGCTGGCTCTGGGCCGACTCGCATCCTCCGGTGCAACGTTCAACTACGGCGCCACAGGCAATATTCTGCCCCAGGGTACGGGGTCGATTGCCATCGATCGTTATTACGAGACAGAGGTGTATGCCGGCGACACCTGGAAGCTCACTCCATCGCTGACCGTCTCCTACGGACTTCGCTGGCAGAATTACACCGTGCCCTATGACACACAGGGCATTGAGTCCGTGCCGAACATGAACTTCAACCAGTTTTTCGGAGCGCGCCTCTCACAGAGCGCGTCGGGAGCGTTCGGCAACACCGCAGTCCCGTTTGTCTCCTATGTGCTGGGCGGAAAGGTGAACCATGGTCCCGGTTACTTCAACCCGGTAAACCACAACTTTGCGCCGCGACTTGCCTTTGCGTACAGCCCGGAATTTGACAAAAGGACAGTGATCAATGGCGGGGCCGGCATTATCTACGACCACACGGTGGTGAATTCAGTGCTCTACCAGGCGGAGCAGTATTCCTACCTGTTCGAGGCCAGTGCGAACACTCCGTATGGGACTCCGGGTAACCCGGTGGCCTCGTTGATGAACGATCCCAGATTCAGCGGGCTAAGCAATCCTCCGGCTCCGCCCTCGGCGCCGGCAGCGATCAGCGCTCCCTATACTCCCTTTGTTAGTGGCACGGGATCGAGCGCGGTTCCGTTTGGCCTGATCAATGGGCTGGCGTTCAACGAAGGCATCGACAACACCCTGAAGACGCCGTATTCAATTCAGTTCGACTTTGGCTTCCAGCACGAATTCCCGCAGGGCTACATTCTGAAAATGAGCTATGTGGAACGCGGGGGCAGGCGGCTGCTGGGTCAGGCGGATGCTAATCAGCTGATCGATTTTCCGGATTCCATTGGAAACTCGGGACAGATGATGTCCACCGCCTTTGCGAATATGGAGACACTGGTGCGGTCTGGCGCCAAGGGCTCTGCGATCACGCCACAGCCTTGGTTCGAGGATATGTTGCCGTCTGGTCTGGGAGTCTATTACGGGTTTGCCAGCAACACCGATCTGGTGGCCGAGGGATTCGCACCTCTTCCATATCGCGGCGATTTCGCGGATACGGTTCAGGCTCTCGCAGCCGATCAACTCATTCCGCCGAACGTCGGCATGGGGTCTCAATACTCCGAATTTACCTATTACACCAACAAGGGATTCTCCAGCTACAACGGGATGCTGGTGACCCTGCATAAGAATGCCGGCTATGGGCTGCAATTTGACCTGAATTACACCTGGTCGCACGCCATCGACAATACTTCGGTGATCGCCAACGCGCCGGCCATCGGCGGGTACGGCTTCATCTGCGACGTGGTGAGGCCGCGCGAGTGCCGTGGCAACGCCGATTTCGACGTGGCCAACTACCTCAATGGCAACTTCATCTATGACCTGCCCTTCGGCCGCGGGAGGACCTTTGCTGCATCCGCGCCGCTTTGGCTCGACGAAGTCATCGGCGGCTGGTCGGTCAGTGGGCTTCCCAGCTGGCACACCGGAAACACCTACCAGGCATCTGCCAATGCGTTTGTAGCCGGATACGCGAACGATGCGCCTGCCATCCTCACTGAACCGACGGGGATATTGAAGGCACATATCCACGGCGGAGAGGGCCAGCGGGTAAACATCTTCACTAACCCCACCGCAGCTCTCAATGCCTTCCACGGCCCGGTCGGCTTCCAGATCGGCACGCGCAACAACCTGCGCGGCCCCGGGTGGTTCAACATCGATATGGGCGCGGGCAAGACCTTCCCGATTTATGAGGACAAGGTCAACCTGAAATTCCGCGCGGATGCCTTCAACGCAACCAACCACCCCAGCTTCAACACGCCCTGCAGCGACATCACTGAAGCGACTTGCTACCCATTTGGCAACGTCACCAGCACCGTAAGCACGGCCCGCGTTCTGCAGGGCTCGCTGCGCATGGAGTTCTAACGTTCACCAAACGAATGCATCAGCAATGACAAAAGCCCCGGTTCTTCGACCGGGGCTTTTTATTCGTAGTTGGCAATTTATTTCTTCACCCGCCAGCGGAAGGTAGTGGCAACACCAAGCTCATGATTCTATGCTGCGGCTTAA
>JASHVU010000113.1 GCA_030044455.1 Acidobacteriaceae bacterium
GGAGATTTTCTATAGCAGTCATAGCGATGGGCTTTTTTGCGGGCTGCATCGGGGTGGAAATGCGAGCGCGCTCGCGGCCGACGCGTGGACGGTGGCGCAACGGATGTTGAAGTCGCCGGTTGCTGCATTTGCGGGCGAGCCGTGGCCGCGGCGGCGCGGTAGCGATCTACGCAGATTTACTCTGCAGGCTTTAGAGCGGCATTTGGAGAAGAAGTTACGCAGCGGTGAGGCGCTGGCGAGGATGGGCGGGTGAGCGGACATGCCGAATTGCTGGCACAGCACCCAGCGACCACAGATGGCGTAAAATCCATGCATGATTAATTCCCGGCGCATGACAGCAATTATTGAACGGGAAGACGACGGTTTCGTTGCCTTATGCCCTGAACTGGACATAGCCAGCCAGGGTTCATCGGTTGAAGAGGCTCGCGCCAACCTGATTGAGGCGCTAGAGCTTTTCTTTGAGACTGCTGCGCCGTCTGAAGTGGCGAGACGCCTGCGTAACGAGGTGTTTGTCACACAGGTCGAGGTGCCGGTTGGGTAAGCTGCGGGTTCTTTCGGGCAGCGAGGCCTGCAAGATCCTCGAACAAAACGGATTTGTCGCCGTTCGGCAGCGTGGCAGCCATTGCATTATGCAGATCAAAGCTGATGGGACCACCGTCACCGTGCCTGTGCCGCTCCACGATGAGCTCCGGCGTGGAACCCTGCAGAGCATTATCCGTCAATCAGGACTTGCGAAGTCTCTTTTCGAACAGGGATAGATTTCAACCGCCCAGAAGCGCGCTTCACATGACATGACGGCGTCGTTACCGTTCGGCCAGCCACTTGGCCAAGGGTCCAATCGCGGGCAAATAAAGCCGCTTCCGTCTCCCTGCCTGGATCATTGCGATGAAGAATGCGACGATGCAGACCAGAAATCCAATTCCGTCAAATTCCTCAGGCCAACCGGCAGGGAAACTCACCAAGCGGAAGAAGATCAACGGCACAAAGACGAGAAGGCATTGAAAACTGTTGAAGCGAAGGAAGGGGTTTGCTTTTTTCGGCGAACCGACAGTAAGTACACGAGTGGAAATACGATGCCGAAGGCATAGCAAACCGCACCGCTAAGTAGCGCGGTGCCTCGTAAGTCCTTCTGATCTGCGTTGATTTGGGCCATAGGGTGCGATGGGATTTTAGCTCATTCGAAGCTGCCAAATCCAACTCTGACATTTTATTTCCGCGTGCATCACTCTATCTAAATCTTCGCTTGTAATTCTTCAGGAATATCGTATATCGAATTCGAAAGGCGCATTTCTGGCTGATCGCCGATATTCAGATTGCGGGTTAGGAATCTGTCCATCCGGTAGCGCCGTTTCTCACGGGAGCAATTCCTAACTCGCCGATTACCTAAGTAAGCAATTTACCAATTACGGGAGTGGGCGCTGCTAGAATCTTTTGGAGCCCCTCGAAACACCCGACAAGAGAGAATTGACTGTGTCCGCTACCGAAGTTGCATTGCCAGTAAAGCCGAGTCCGCTCACATTCCAGGACCTTTTGTTCCGCCTCCAGGGCTTCTGGGCAGAGCGCGGATGCGTACTGCAGCAGCCCTACGATATTGAGATTGGCGCGGGCACCATGGCGCCGGAGACCTTTCTGCGCGTCCTCGGGCCCAAGCCTTACAAGGTTGGGTATGCTCAGCCCTCGCGGCGGCCGGCCGATGGGCGCTATGGTGAGAATCCCAACCGGTTGTTCAAGCACACCCAGTTTCAGCTCATTCTGAAGCCGCCGCCGGTAAACGTGCAGGAACTTTACCTGGAATCGTTGGAAGCCCTGGGAATCGATTTGAAAAAGCACGACCTGAAGTTTGAAGAGGATAACTGGGAGTGGCCCGCGGGCGGCGCGAGGGGCGTGGGCTGGCAGGTGATGCTTGATGGGCTTGAGATTACGCAGTTCACCTACTTTCAGCAGTGCGGCGGTCTCGATCTTGACCCCATCTGCGCTGAATTGACCTACGGCATGGAACGCATTGCGGCGTTCCTGCAGGACGTGGACTCGCTTTACGACGTTGTCTGGGCGCGTGATCCCGAGACCGGTGCGGCGGTGACCTACGGCGACGTGCGGCTTGAAGAAGAACTGCAGTTCAGTGTTTACAACTTTGAGTACGCCGACGTGCCGAAGCTGTGGGAGAACTTTAATAGCTACGAGGCTGAGGCGCAGAAGCTGTTGGAGCAGGCGGGCAAACTCCTCGGCGATGAAAACGCTACCCCAAAGGAAAAGAAGAGATTTCCCCTGCTGGCGACTTATGAGCTGGCGCTGAAGTGCTCAAACCTGTTCAACCTGCTGGATGCGCGCGGCGCGATCAGCGTGACGGAGCGCGTGGGCGTGATCGGACGGATACGGAACCTGGCAGTGGGCGTGGCAAAAGCCTATGCGCAACAACAGCTGGCAGGGTAGCGGCATTGCTATCCCGCCCATGGCGCAAAAACAAAGACGCGCCACGGATGGGGCACCCAACCTTTTGGGCGGCATTGGACTTTTTGCATTAACGAATCGAGCTTTCAGCTACAAGCTACCGGCAACCGGCTCGACTGAGAATGATTGATTATGTCGGATTTTCTATTTGAAATTGGCCTTGAAGAGGTTCCTGCCCGCATGATTTCCGGGGCTGAGGCCGAACTGGGCAAGCGTGTGCACGACCTGCTGACCCGCGAGCGACTGGTGGATGAGGGCGCGAAGTTCACGACCTTTTCCACGCCGCGGCGACTGGCCGTGCTGGCAGAGGGTGTGTTGACCAGCCAGACCGACACCGAAGAGAAGCTCACCGGTCCTTCGTGGAAAATTGCGTTTACCGATGACGGGCCGACGGCGGCGGCCGAAGCTTTTGCGAAGAAGGCCGGTGTGACCGTGACCGAACTCGTGAAACTGGAGACACCGAAGGGCGAGTACGCGGGCGCAACCGTGAAACGCGTGGGCCGCTCGGCCGAAGAGATTCTGGTTGCCGAATTACCAAAGGAAGTTCTGGGTCTTTACTGGGCCAAGAACATGTATTGGCGCGCGGGCAAACCGGAGCGGTTTGTAAGGCCGGTGCGCTGGGTGGTGGCGTTGCTTGACCAGGCGGTAGTTCCACTCGAGATCGCCGGCATCAAGGCAGGAAATACCAGCCGTGGTCACCGCATTCTGCGCGGAGAAACTCCCGTTAAGATCGGCGAGGCCGCCGCATATCGAGAGATTCTGCGCAACGCCCAGGTTGTGGCCGATGTTGCCGAGCGCCGTCACAAACTCCGCCAGGCGCTCGACAAGGCTACGCGCTCGTTGCCAGGAGTGCGCTGGCGCGAAGATGAGCCGCTGGTAGAGACAGTCACTCATCTCACCGAATGGCCGACAGCGATCATGGGCGACTTTGAGGCGGAGTATCTGGATCTGCCTGAAGAGGTTCTGGTGAGTGTGATGCGCGACCACCAGAAGTATTTTGCGGTTGAAACCGCCGAAGGCAAGCTGGGGCCGCACTTCCTGGCTGTGCTGAACACCGAAACCGATGAAGAGGGCGCGGCCTTGATCCGGCACGGTAATGCGCGCGTGCTGCGGGCGCGGTTCAAGGATGCGCGGTTCTTTTGGGATATGGACCAGAAGACACCGCTCTCTGACCGCATGGAGAGCCTGAAGCATGTCACATTCCAGAAGGAACTGGGCAGCTACTACTGGAAGACGGAGCAAAACCTGGCAGTGGCAAACGCCCTGACGACGGCGGTCGAGAATGCGGATTTGCCGTTCGATAAGGCTGCTCTTTTCAAGGCTGTCGAATTGGCGAAGACCGACCTGACCACCGAACTTGTCAAGGAATTCACCGAGCTTCAGGGGAAAATTGGCGGACTCTACGCGCGGGCGCAGGGATTAGGCGAGACCGTGGCGCAGGCCATCTACGACCAGTACACACCGGCTTCGATCGAAGACCCGATTCCGTCGACGGTAGAGGGGCAGTTGCTGGGGATTGCCGACCGCATCCAGACGATCGTGGCCATGTTCTCGATCGGCATGGCGCCGACGGGGTCGAAAGACCCATTCGCGTTGCGGCGTGCGGCCAATTCGATCGTGAAGATCCTGGCGGAGTCGGCCTTGCCCTTCGCGATTGCGGATTTACTGGATTGGGCGGCCGCACCCGCAAATCAAAAGAAAGATCTGGAACTGTTTTTCGCCGAGCGGGTTGAGTTCTATCTCAAAGACGTTCGTGGAATAGCGTACGACGTTGTGAACGCGGTGAAGGCAAGTGGTCTGCGCGGCATACGCGACGCGATTGCCTGGGCGGAGGCTCTCAACGAGGCGCGCAATTCTCAGGATTTCCTCTCTGTGTCGGCTGCCGTCAAGCGCATGAAGAACATACTTCGCCAGGCGCAGTCGCAGGGAGCGCAGATCGACACCGTGCAAAGCTTCACCGAGTCGCTGGTAGAAGGAGAAGGGGTGCGTCTGTGGGGGATCACGCAGCTTGTTTTCGCGCAGTCCAAGAGCCTGATTGAACAAAAGAAATTCAAAGAATCTCTCCAGATCATCTCCACGCTGCGTCCCTGGGTCGATGCTTTCTTCGACAAGCCGGTGGTGGTGATGCACGAGGACGCGAAGCTTCGCGACGCCCGGCTTGGGCTGGTGAACGAAGTCTGCTCAGCATTTTCGAGCATTGCCGATTTCAGCGAGATTGTGACGGGGTAAGAGCAGCTCTCAGCGATTACGGCAATTCCTGAGTTAGGGTGTTCTTTTCGGGGATTGTTCAAAGTCGCCGCTTCTTGTTGTCGCGTCGACTTGAGTAATTTGCCTTCGGGATACAGCTACTCAGGAATTGCGATCGCCAACAGCCTTCAGCATGTTCGTGACCGGCTCTGCGGCGAGGGCGATAAGAGTCCGCGGGCGGGCATTCTGGCGCGGCCACCAGGCAGCCCCTCAAACGTCTAAAATTGAAGACGATGGCCGACACGCTTTATCTGAGCCTGTGGTACCCCAACCTGCGTCTTGAAGCGCTTGCCGATAAGCTTGT
>JASHVU010000114.1 GCA_030044455.1 Acidobacteriaceae bacterium
TGCGGAGCCCGATGACCAGTTGCCCAGCGCGACACCGGCCTTCTCCGCAACATCGGTAAATGTTCCATTGTGATTGTTGTGATAAAGCCGGTTCTTGCCGTAGTTGCCCACAAATAAGTCGGGCCAGCCGTCGTTGTCGTAATCAGCTACAGAGCAGCCGTAGCCCCAGCGATCGTTCTGAACGCCCGCCTGCTTTGAGACATCGGTAAATGTTCCGTCGTGGTTGTTGTGGAAGAGCGCTGCATGCGGAGGCTCTTCTTTTCCATCCAGGGCGTCAAAGGTCGATCCATTCACCAGGTAGATGTCGAGCCATCCGTCATGGTCGTAGTCGATCAAACACACGCCCGAGCCGTTGGTCTCTACGATGAAGTTCTTTTCGGGTGACCCCATCTTGTGCCGCCAGCCCGACAGGCCGGCCTGCTTGGTGACGTCCTGAAAGATTACCGGGCCCGAATCGACAAATCCGCCCGCGGTGATGGGCCGATTCTGCTGGTCGTAAACCGGCGCCGCGGCGACGCCCGATGAAATGCCTCCCATGCCTCCCTGTTGCGGCTTCGGTTGATCCTGCTGTCCGCGGCAAACGCCGCATATCAATAAACTGAATAAAGCCGCAATCAGAATTCCACGAGACCGCAAATCGATTGCCCTCCGCACACGACAGTTTAGTCTATTGAGCGCCTTACTCCGGGTGCTCGGAAACAGCGACCGTGCTGCACGATCACTCCAATCAACTCTCTACGCCCTTTATGATGGTTGGAATCAGGCCCGCAAGTCCGCCTCGGCCCGGCCGCATTTGCCGAGAAGCCCGGGACCCTGTTTTGAGGTTCGCCGATGCTCGCTTTGTCAGTACCCAGACCGCCGGTGCGCCTCTTCGATCTTGCCCTGGTGGCCGTCTATCTGGCGGCAACGACCTTCATCGGCCTGCGCTTCAGCAAATCAAGCCGGCGCTCGATGCGCTCTTATTTCCTGGCCGACCGCAAAGTTCCCTGGTGGGCAATCGCACTTTCCATCGTGGCCGCCGAAACCAGCGTGCTGACCATCATCAGCGTTCCCGGCCTGGCCTTCACCGGAGATTTTGGCTTCCTCCAGATCGCGCTCGGTTATCTCCTTGGCCGCATCATCATCTGCGTCCTCTTTCTGCCGCGCTACATTCGCTCCGATTTGCTTACTGCCTATCAATTCATCGCTTCGCGTTTCGGTCAGCGCCTGCAAAGCTCGACTGCGTTACTCTTTCTTTTACTCCGCGCGGGAGCCGAGGGCGTCCGCGTCTTTGCCGTAGCCATCGTGGTCAGCACTGCCTTCGGCACACCCGATATCGTCTCCATTGCGATTCTCTCCGCGCTCACGCTCCTCTACACATTTCAAGGCGGCATGGCTGCCGTCATCTGGACCGACGTTGCGCAGATGGCTCTTTACGCTCTCGGTTCCTTTGTCGCCCTGGCCACCATCTGCTCCCGTATTCCTGGCGGCTGGCCGGCTCTTCTCGCCGGCGCTTCGGCCGCTCACAAACTCACCTTCCTGCATTTCTCCTGGGCGCTCGGCCAGAGCTACACCTTCCAGGCCGGGCTCATCGGCGGATGCTTTCTCACCCTGGCCAGCCACGGAACCGACCAGCTCATGGTGCAGCGCCTGCTCGCCGCACGGAATCTGCGCGACTCTCAAGTTGCTCTGCTGGTGAGCGGAGCGATCGTGTTTCTTCAGTTCACCCTCTTCCTTATGATCGGCGCCGGACTTTTTGTCTACTACGGCGGAAATGCCCCAATGGCCTCGCCCGATCGCGTCTTTCCCGACTTCATCGCGCACGAGATGCCCATGGGAATCTCCGGTCTTATGATCGCTGCAATTCTGGCGGCGGCCATGTCAAACCTCAGCGCCTCACTCAACTCGCTGGCCGCCACTTCAATGATCGATCTTTACATTCCCCATCACCCTGGGCTGAAAGAGCAGGAACGGATAAGGCTCTCACGGTTGATCACCATCGGCTGGTCAGTTGTACTATTTGCCCTCGCCCTGCTATCGCGACGAGGCGGGCATGTGGTTGAAGTCGGCCTGTCCATTGCCTCCGCTCTCTCCGGCGCCATGCTCGGGGTCTTTCTTCTGGGAGCATTGAGTCGCCGCACGACTGAAAATGGCGCCATGGCCGGCATGCTGGCCGGAGTCGCGGTCAATCTTCTTTTGTGGCTGCAGCCTCACGACCTCAATGTCTCACTCCTCGGCATCCCCTTCACACTGCCAAAAATCGCGTGGACATGGTGGGTCCTCGTCGGATCGGTCCTCACCTTTGTGGTTGGATACTTCGCAAGTTTGATTTCCCTTCGCCCCCCTGCATCCCGGTGAGAGACAATTCATATATGCGCCAGCGCTTTCCCTTCGCAGCATTATTTCTTCTTTTCCCGCTCCTGGTACCCACGGCACATACCCAAACCAGCCTCGACACCATCGACTCCGTTGTCAACCACGCCGTCGACGACCACTTGTTCCCCGGAGCAGTGGTGGTCATCGGCCACGATGGCAAGATCGTTTTTCGCAAAGCATACGGCATGCGCTCTCTGGAACCTGCTCGCGAACCCATGACCGTGGACACAATCTTCGACATGGCATCGCTCACAAAGCCGACCATGACGGCCCTGGCGGTGATGCAGCTTTGCGATGAGGGCAAGCTCGATGTGAACGAAGCTGTCGCGAAATACATTCCCGAATTCGCCGTCAACGGCAAGCAGTCCATCACCATCCGCCAGTTGCTCACCCACTATTCGGGACTTCCTCCGGATCTCGATCTCAAAGCGCAGTGGCAAGGCAAGCAGGAAGCCTTCAACCGCGCCTTCAACTCGGTCCTGGCCCACCCGCCCGGTGCACGCTTCCAATACAGCGATATCAATTACATCGTCCTCGGCGCGCTGGTTGAGCGAATTTCCGGGCTCACGCTGGATGAATACGCGCAGCGTTTCATTATCGGCCCGCTTGGCCTTGACCACTGCCGCTATCTGCCGCCGGAATCTTGGATCCCGCAGATCGCACCCACCCAATACGATGAAAACGGAAAGATGCTGCGCGGCACTGTGCATGATCCCACTGCGCGCCGCATGGGAGGGGTTGCCGGTCATGCGGGACTCTTCTGCTCTGCCGATGACGCTGCAGCTTACGCACAAAACCTGCTCGACAAACTTGCCGGACGCCCCAGTAAATTCCCATTGTCGCGCGCCATGCTCGAGAAGATGATTGTGCCTGAACAGCCGGCCACCGGAACGGCGCTGCGCGGCTTTGGCTGGGATATCGATTCCCCATACTCGAGCAACCGCGGCACGCTCTTCCCCGTTGGCTCATTCGGCCACACCGGGTTTACCGGCACATCGATGTGGATCGATCCGGTGAGCGACACCTACGTGATCGTGCTTACCAACGCCGTACACCCCAACGGCGGCAAGAGCATCAACAGTGTTCGCTCCGAGGTGGCCGATGCAGCTGCGCGTGCTTTTGGAGTGATCCCCGACGGCGGCGCGCTGGCTGCGCACATCACCGGCTATAACGAATCTCTCAGCGGCTCAAGACGCTGGGCCGCCCGCAACGGCGAGGTGAAAACCGGAATCGACGTCCTTGAGGCGGATCACTTCAGCGAATTGGCCGAGCTTGCCAAAAGCCACGGCGGCAAGCTGCGGTTGGGGCTGCTCACCAATCAGACCGGCGTTGATGGCGCCGGCCGCCGCACCATCGATATTCTCTTCCACGAAGCTGCGGCGGCGGTTCCCGGCCTCACGCTCGAAACCCTCTTCTCTCCCGAACACGGAATCTCGGGATCTGCCGATCATCCTGGTATTGCCAACTCGACCGATACAGCCACCGGTCTGTCGGTGATCAGCCTCTACGGCAACTCGGACGCGGAAAGGCATCCGTCAATCGACACTCTCAGCAAACTTGACGCGGTTGTCGTCGATCTGCAGGACGCAGGCGTGCGCTTTTACACCTACGAGACTGTGGTCCGCTATTTTCTTGAAGCGGCAGCGAAGACCGGAACCACGATCCTCATCCTCGACCGCCCCGACCCAATCAATGGATCTTTGGTGCAGGGGCCGCTCTCCGATCCTGGTACCGAGAGCTATGTCAATCCCATGCCGCTGCCCGTTCGCCACGGGATGACGCTGGGCGAGCTGGCGCGTTACTTCAATCAGCAGCTCCACCTGAATGCGCCGCTCACGGTAGTACAAATGCAGGGCTGGCAGCGCGGAGACTGGTTCGATTCAACAGGCTTGGAATGGATCAATCCTTCACCCAATCTTCGCAATCTCGAAGAAGCCACCACTTACCCCGCACTGGGATTGATTGAGACCACGAATGTGAGCGTTGGACGAGGCACCGACACGCCATTTCAGCTTCTCGGCGCACCCTGGATCGACAGCCTGGCGCTTGCGAAGTATCTCAATCACTTTGATCGCCCGGGCGTGCGATTCGTGCCGACAAGCTTTACTCCGCAATCCCCTTATCCCTACGCAGGCACACTCTGCCATGGCGTGCAGGTGATCGTCACCGATCGCAACGTCTTCGACGCTCCCGAAACCGGCATCCTGATCGCCTCAGCACTTGAGCATCTTTTCGCCGGCAACTTCGACGTGAAGAAAATCAACACACTGCTCGCCAATCAGTCCGTTCTCACGGCACTCGAAAACGGCGACGATCCAGGCAAAATCGCTTCGGGTTGGGATGAAGCGCTTCACGCGTTCGAAGAGCAGCGGAAAAGCGCGCTGCTTTATCCGGAACGATGAAACGCCGATTTGCTGATGCAGAGATTCTGCGGCAATGACGGCGAGGGTGCCGAAAAAGGGTTCCTACAGGCCTTTGTCCGGCGCCTCCTCAAATCCCTTCAGGCTGAAGCTGGCCATTGTCGACGAGGACCCCTGGGTCACTTCGAACATGTAGCTCTTGTCGGCGTCTTCAAGTTTCAAACTCCGCGGAAACATATACAACGTCATCATGCCCGTTTTGCACGGACCGATTTCAGCCTTGTCGGGATGCACTTGTTGATGGCCGAACTTCAGGATCGCACTTTGAGTAGGCATCGGTTGAAACTGCCACCGCGTCTGTGCCTGCTCACTGCCAGCGCCCTGCCCCGAACCGGAACCACTGCTTGGCTGGCCACCGCCCATCTGCCCGCCACCCATCGCACCTCTTGCTCCGCCTCCGCGTGGGCCGCTGCCGCTGGCGCCGCCATGAACCTGCATCTGGACGCCAATGATGTAGTAGTCGTTCGCATATTTTTGAATCTCAGCGTTGAACTGATCAGACTCTGCTATTTTCAGCGCTTCGCGCATGATTGGCGCGCTCAGCCATCGGATCTGGAAGGTCATGATCGGCATGCTGGCTCCCATGCCACCCCCCATGCCGCCGCCTCCGCCTCGACCGCCTCCGCCTCCCATGCCGCCGCCACCGTAACCACCCCCACCGGGTCCTGCCGCCG
>JASHVU010000115.1 GCA_030044455.1 Acidobacteriaceae bacterium
CGAGAGGTGAAAGATCTGGCGCACCGTAGCGTCGCGCATATCGTCGGCGGGCAATGCGTTCTGCGGTTCCGGAATCTGCTGCGAGGCACCCCAGGTTTCAATCCAGGTTTCGGCCGGAGTCTCTGGCGTCTTCGGTGGCTTGGTTTTGGTCTTTCCTGCTGCATGCGCAACCGCAGCCAGCAACACCGCACCGCATACTGGAACCAGTAGAAATTCACGTGCACGCATCGTGTTTCACCGTTTAAGATCAAATGCCGAAGTAAATCGCTTTTACAAAATTGCACCAAGCATACCATCTGCGAGGGAATATGCGCGCCATCTGCCAGTCTTCACTTGTCCTGCTTGTCTCAATATCTGCCGCGCTGGCAGCACAGACCGCTTCACAGCCGGCGCCGGTGAACTTCACCACGGATCAGGATCACCAGAACATGATGGATCAGCTCGGAATCAAGGCCTTACGGCCGGGGCCGAGCGGCAACGAGAATGCACCCAATCACGCCAACTACGACGAGTCGAAGGCGAATCCTTATACCAATGTCCCTGATCCGCTCATCATGAACGATGGCAGCAAAGTAGCCACCGCGAAGATGTGGATGGACGAGCGGCGTCCGCAGATCGTAGAAATGTACGAAAAATACGTTTATGGCCGGGTCCCGAACAATGTCCCCGGCGTGAAATGGACAGTGACGACCGTGGACCACGAGTTCCTGGGGTTCAATCCGGTCACCGCGAAGGAAATCGTGGGAGAAGTCGATAACTCCTCGTACCCGGCGATCAGTGTAAAGATTCACATGACCCTTGTGACGCCTGCCAGGGCCACGGGCCCGGTTCCGGTGCTCATCATGTTTGGCCCCACAGGATTCCCAAATCCTAATGAACCGCGTGGCGAGGACATGCAGAAGGTAAACGATGCCATGAAGGCGCTGCTTATTCAGCAGGACCCTTCGCTCAAGCAGGTCTTTGAGGCGCACCCCGCGTGGGAGCCGGTCAAGAACTCTCCGTTCTTCCAGCCTCCGCAACTGAACGCGGACGGCGACCCGCCGAACACGTGGGAATTGATCGCGGCGGGCTGGGGATATGCGATGCTCGATCCGGCAAGCATCCAGGCCGACAACGGCCAGGGGTTGACGCGAGGCATTATAGGGCTTGTGAACAAGGGGCAGCCACGTACACCAGAGCAGTGGGGCTCACTGCGCGCCTGGGGTTGGGGCGCGGGCCGCGCGCTCGATTATCTCGAGACCGATCCCTCCATCGATGCCAAGCATGTGGGCATTGAGGGTGTCTCGCGCTACGGCAAGGCTGCGCTTGTCACCATGGCCTTCGATCAGCGCTTTGCGATGGTGCTGGTGGGCTCATCGGGCAAAGGCGGAGCCACGCTGCTGCGCCGTAACTACGGCGAGGCGGTGGAGAGCCTGACCGGCGCCGGCGAGTATCACTGGATGGCCGGGAACTTTCTGAAGTACGGCGCATCTGATGCATCCTTCGGGAGCGGGAACCCCGGTCAGATTCCCGTCGACTCGAACGAGCTGATCGCGCTATGCGCGCCGCGGCTGACGTTCATTAGTTATGGCGTGCCCGAGAAAGGCGATGCGCACTGGCTCGATCACCAGGGCAGCTTTATGGCCACCGTGGATGCGAGCCGCGTGTTTGCGTTGCTGGGAGCAAAAGGACTCGAAAGTTTCGGCGATTACCGCACTGCGCAGATGCCGCCTGTCAATCAGGGCGTCCTTGATGGCCAACTCGCGTGGCGGCAACACGACGGCGGACACACCGACGCGCCCAACATGAAGTACTTTATTCAGTGGGCCGACAAGTTGATTGGCCACACGCCGCCGCAATGAAACCTACCGTGAACGGTGGACGGTGCACCGCTCACATCCGGGGTACCCCATGTCCCGATTTTGGAACATGGGAAAGCACTAACTTCACCCAGCCGTTGATTAGCTGTTCCCTGATTCCTGATCTCCGTTTACAGCTTGAACAGCTCGCGCAGGCGCTTGGTCTGCGCGCGGCTTACCGGAATCTCGGTCTGCTGCTTATCGTTCATGCGCAGCTGGTAGCTGGACTTGAACCACGGCACCACTTCGCGGATGTGGTTGATATTCACCACGAATCCGCGGTGGGCGCGCCAAAAGCTCGCGGAATCGAGCAGTTCCTGCAGTTCTTCGAGAGTGCGGCACTTTGACTGACCCTCGAATGTGCGCGTGACGATCCGAATTACACCCTCGTCGATGGCGGCGAAACAAATCTCGGCCTGATCGACGAGCATCAGCCGGCTTTGCAACTGGACGATGAGCTTGGCCGGCTGCGAGGCCGCGCGCTCCCCGCCCTGGGTGCGGTTGAGCAGCTTGAGGAGTTCATCGATTTGCGAACTTGTGGGTTGCGTGCCGGCGGAGTCGACGCCGCCCGCAGCAATGCGGGTCCGTGCCCGCTCCACGGCCTCTGAAACGCGGTCACGATCGAACGGTTTCAGCAGGTAATCGACCGCATTCACCGCGAAGGCGCGAACGGCGTACTGATCGTACGCGGTTGCGAAGACGATCTGCGGCAGAGGCTCGCCGCTGCCGTTGGGCCGCTTTGCAGCCAGCTTTTGAATCACCTGAAAGCCGTCGAGTCCCGGCATTTGCACATCGAGAAAGACCAGGTCGGGGTGGTGTTCCTCGATGAGCTCAACGGCTTCAATGCCGTTGGCGCCCTGCGCCACTACGTCGACGCCGCCCACCACGTCGAGCAGATACTTGAGCTCTTCGCGGGCCAGTTGTTCGTCGTCGATGATGAGGGCGGAGATGGACATGGAGCCGGAAGCTTTGATTGTAGGGACGTGGACTTGGGAGGGTCAACGCAGCATCCCTCCCGCTCCAGCGTAGTTTGAAAGGGGGTACCCGGCCATTAAGCGCGCCCGGGGGCTTGGTGGTGTGCGCTACTCGCCGCCCATCACATGCAGGCGCGCGGGCAGGTGGTCTTTAGCGAGCTCGTGACCGCAGCGAGTGCAGTACTGATCGCTGGCCCTGACCGTGCGGAAGCAGTTACCGCAACTGGCTGAGAGCTGATAATTGCACTGCGGGCAGAAGTGGAACTCGCTCAGCACGTGCGTGCCGCAGGCCGGGCAGACCGACATCTGCGGCTGGCGCAGAAGGAAGTAGATAACCGCGCCGATGCCGCCCGGCATCACCAGGCAGATGATCATCCAGAAGCGCATGCTCATGCCGCGCCGCGGAGCATCTTTGCTGATGTAGCCGATCATGAGCCAGTAAAGCGCGGCCAGGATGCCCCAGGAGAGATCGAAGTAGATGCGAAGGCCGAGCGGGGGCGCTGGATGATGCCGCTGCCCCGGCGCCACGATCCACCAGTAGTACTCAACCAGCAGGAACGATACCGTGGCCGCGATGATCGACCACAGGGGTATCATCCGCTCATCTTCGTTCACGCTGATGGTCGGTGGTTTGGGCATGGCGACAAAGCTTGCTTTCCTGAAGATTCCACAAGGGTACAGAACAGCTTATCTCTATTTCAATGGACGGACGAGGAAAATTGGAAGTTGATACAAAAACGTACCAGAATGAAAAAAAACGGGGAGGGAGGGTTAGGAATCGCGCCGGAGCCAGCCGGCAACCAGCGCCGCGGCCAGTACGGCCGGCAAAAGGATGCACACCCAGAGGCTGGTCTGGGTAGCCATGTCGCTCCAGTGCTCGCCGCCGATCAAATCGTCGGTGACGTGCCAAACGAAAGGCCCCATGGCCAAAATCACCAGCAAAATTGATGCCAGAGCCAGTGATCGGCTGCGCCGGAGGCCTTGCTTTTGATCCTGCATTACGCCCAGCGAAGCGGCAACCACGCGGCGGGTCCGGCGGGCGACTGCACGTTCATGGGAGGCCTCAGTCCCGGTCAGGGCAGCAAGCAGTTCGCGGTCGCTTTCGGGCCCCGAACCACTTTTCCCTGAAATCCCGGCAGACTTCACACTGCCTCCCGCAGCCGCTGGCCCGCGCGTTCCAGCTTGGGCCGAATCATCGCCATTCCGCGATAAAGTCTTGATTTTACTGTGGATAGATGAGATTTTGTCACCTTGGCAATCTCTTCGAGCGAGAGCTCTTCGTAGAATCTGAGAATCAGCACTTCGCGGTGGAGAGTGTCAACGTCGAGCAGCGCCGTGGCGATACGTTCGCGGTCCTCGAAGTTTGAAACGCGGTCAAACGGAGTGGGTTCGCCGTCCGCAACCTCAAAGCTCATGGGACGGTCGTCATCGCTTCCTGCCTCGAAAAGCTCGTCCAGGCTTGAGGCAGTCCGTTTGCGGCGTTGATCGATGACCATGTTACGGGCGATGGTGAAGAGCCAGGTCTCAAATCTCGCCTGCCCGTTGAACTGCCCGCCCCGCACCAGTACCCGCATCCACACATCCTGGAAGAGGTCCTCGGCCTGCTCTCGGTTTCCGGTCAAATAGAGCAAATAGCGCATCAGACGGTGCTGATACTTCACAATCAGCTCGTCGAGCAGTCCGGCTTCCTGCCGTTTCAGTCCCTGCGCAATCGCCAGGTTCTGCTGCCGGGCCTGTTCGTCAACCTGCGCCGCCAGGGAGCTGGCGCCGCCGAAAGGGAGAAATGACTTTGCCGCCGCGAAGGTCATCGTACTCAATTAGACGCCAGGATTGGTTCCAAAGACGAGCGAAAAATCGATTGATTGAAAAATGCACCTATTTTGGTGCAGAAAGCTTGCGGCGGGCCACCTTGAGGGCTTCGTCGATGGCTTTGGCCGCCCTGCGTTCCCGGGCATCGGCCGTTTCGTAGTAGAAAATGCCCATCAGATGGCCGCGCCGCTGGACTTGGGTCATTGCCTTCCAGCCGGTCTCGGCCATCGGCTGTCGTACAAAGGCCGCCTTCAAAATGGGCGGAGGGTCGATTTCGCCCTCCATGGCATGCAGCAGCCTCTCCGCGACCCGCTCCGCCATTCTGACGCGCCCCGCGGGGCCCTTCACCTCGGCGACAATCGCGCAAAACATCCTGCGCGTGTAGTTACCCAAGCCGTCAAACCATTTACGTAATGCCGGCTCACCTTTGAACACCCTGGCAAGCTCGGGTGGCATCTGAGCCTCGCGCTCTTCGAGATCCGGCTCGAGGACGATACGGACCTTATCGCCCACGCGGGCATCCGCGCCCCTCTGCATCTTCTTGTTCACCAGCAGAACCTCACCTTTGCCCCGACGATCGGGAAAGAGGGTCGTGCGGAAGGCAAACCCGGCGCCTTCGACATTCAAGGAAGAGATTTCGCCTTTGACTCTGCGGCCGCGCCGCTCCGGCCAGACTTTGGCGAAGTCGAAGGGCACGCGCGCAATCGTCCACTTGAGCGCGGTGCCGTCGGGCTCGAGAAGGGCCGTGAATGTCCTTTTCAGTGTCTTGGGCATGAGATACAGGTCGGTACCAGTATGCCGCAGTTCTTACTGGAAGCGAGAAAACTGCTGTATGGTTGGAACCAAATGGACGAGATAGTTTCGGTTCGAAAACTTATATTGCTGCCGGGCATGGACGGCACCGGGACACTGTTTGGCCCGTTTATCGAAGCGCTTCCGGGCGGCTTCGATGCGTCGCCAGTCTCGTACCCCGCGGATCGGCCGCTCTCCTATTCCGAATTGGCAGAGCTTGTCATGAGTCGGCTGCTCGCTTCAGAGCCGTTTGTGCTGTTGGCTGAGTCGTTCTCAACGCCGCTTGCAATTGAGATTGCGGCGGCGAAACCGTCTGGGTTGAGAGCGTTGATTCTGGTTGCGGGATTCGTGAAGAACCCGAGCCACACGTGGGCCGCGCGTGTTCCGCAGGGCTTTCTGATTGCGAGCAGTCGCCTTCGACTCTCGGGATTCTTCATCAGGCGATTCCTGATCGGCTCTGGCGCGTCGCGTGAATTGCAAACGGCGGTGGAGCGCGCAATCCGTTCGGTCGATCCGCGAGTCGTTGTGAAACGTCTCAAGTCAATTCTGGATTGCGATGTGCGAGCGGAGCTATTGCGGGTGAGTGTGCCGATACTCTATATGCAGGCGGCGCAGGACCGCGTTGTGCCGCCGAGATGCCTGGCGGAGATTCTAGCGGTCAAGCCGGACATAAAGGTAATGCAAATCA
>JASHVU010000116.1 GCA_030044455.1 Acidobacteriaceae bacterium
GGCTGCATGCGCGCCTTCATCACGCTCTCGCGCAGATCCGCGGTGACCATATCGAGACGGCGTGACAGCAGTGTCATCTTGGGATCGGCGGCCGTGGCCTGCAAGACCTGGTTGCGCGTAAGCACCAGCTCGCCCACCAGGTTCATCATGCGGTTCAGCAATGTGACGTCGACGCGCAGCGTGCTTTCAGCCGCACCTCCGCCGGACTGGGTGCGGGCCTTGCCGACGTCGGATGCGATCACTGCGCTTGCAGCGGTCTGCTCGGCAACCGGCTCGGGAAGTGCTTGCGGTGCGGGCGCAGCACGTAGCCCTTGCGCCGGCGCCGGAAACCCAGCCGAAGCGACCTTTGACACTGAATCCGGCTTGGCTGGTTGAATCGCCGGTTTGAGAGCTACGCATGGCGCTGGAACAGCTTCGGGGGCCGGCCCCACCGGAGCCGCAATCGAAGATGCCGCTGCGCTAACGTCCGGAGCGTGCAGCCCTTCGAGTTCTTCAATCAGCGCATCGTCGTCACCTGTGCCCTCGCTGCCATCGGCCTCAATGAATTTGAGAATCACACGCAGTCCGTCAAGCAGGCGAAGCAGGCCGGTAATCACCTCGCGGCTCGCAACCACTTTGCCGTCGCGCAGCAATCCCAGAAGGTTTTCGCCTCGGTGAGCGAGTTTCTCAAGACGCTTGAAACCGAGGAATCCCGTGGTTCCCTTGATGGTGTGCACGGAGCGAAAAATCTCGCCGAGCACTACAGCATCCTGCGGATGCGTTTCAAGATCGGTCAGGCACCGCTCCATGCGGTCAAGACCTTCCTGACTCTCGATAAGGAACTCTCTGGTCAAATCGTCCACGGGCAATCACCCATCCACAGCTCGTCCGTACCTGCTCCCGGAAAGGGCGGGGCGCGGCAACGCTCACAGAGCTTATCGGATAAATGGGTGTGCAACTTGAGCGAAAACGCGCGGCAGCTAGTTTTCCGAGGGCATCTCCGCGTGGTCGACGACCAATACCTCGACAGAGCCCTTGCCCGACTCGAGCTTCAGACCGAGCTGCTCCTCGAGCGCCGTAAAGATCGAGGGCGGCGCGTCAGCGGTGGAGCTGCCGGCTCCCGCCGAATCGACGTCTGGCGTCCATCGCAGCTTCAGATCGTAGCGGCCGGTAATACCGGTTTTGTCGATCACCGGCCGGCCAACCTCCTTCCCCAGCTCCTCGGCAAGCACTGCCACACTGTCCGAAGCCTGCACTTCGATGTGATCCCGTCCGTGATTGATCGTAGTCCCGTCTGATTTGTCGTCACCAAGCTTCGGCGTTCCCCTGGCAACCACAAGTTCGTAAACCGGCAACGCCCGCGTCTCCGTGTGCGCCACCAGTTTGAACCGATCGGCCAGCATTGCCCGCACCATCTCCTTTTTCTGCGCTACGCCGGCTTCCGAGCTCAAATGCTTCAACTGTTCATCAACAGACGCATCCGACGAGGCATCGATATTGAAGTAGGTTGAGCCGGCCCAACCCGGCGCGTTCAGAATCCTGCTCTCAGGCATCTCATACGCCCAATGAACGAGGCCGATCAGCGAAACGTTTTCCGCCTTGAAGCGGCTGTCGGAGGACGAACTCCAGATGGAGTTGTGCTCGTGCGGTTCGGGAATATGCTGATGAATCGCAGCCACATCGAAATCAGCGACTTGAGCGGCTTGGGTCTGGGCGGAAATTGAGATTGGCTGACCTGCCGCGGGCAAGGTTGGAGTTTGCTGCGCCCATGCGCAAGTCAATCCGGCAGAGAAAACAAGAAGCGGCCCCATCGACAGCAGCAATGATGAACGCATGACTGACCCCGACGAGAGTGTACATTCGTGGAGCAGATGAATTAGCCTCAAATCTCGAACGGCGACTCGACCTGAGAGAATTCTTATTAATGACGAATATTGACCAGGCAGCGCTCGACGGGTTGACCCAACGCGCAACCGAAGCAGCCCAGAACTCCTACTCCCCTTACTCGCATTTTCGCGTGGGCGCGGCGCTAAGGCTCTCGAACGGCGAAATCGTGACCGGAACGAATGTGGAGAACGTGAGCTATGGGCTCACCATCTGCGCGGAGCGGTCGGCGTTGGTGAGAGCTGTTTCGCAATTCGGCCCCGAAGTGCGGGTTGAAGCGATAGCCGTAGTGAATCTGAACAATGCAGCCAGCCCGCCCTGCGGCGCTTGCCGGCAGATGCTGGCCGAGTTCGTGCTCCCCGATGCACCGGTCACTTTCCCAGCCGGCGGCGGCGCGCGGACCATGACCTTCAGCGAACTGATGCCTCTGGCGTTTGAGATGAAGCTCAAGTGAGAGATCAGTGGTCAAAGACTGATAGCCGCGAGCAGACGGCGTGGATAGAATGAATGATCGGTCCGCAAGAATTGGAAGATTTTGAGAAACAAACGGGAACCGGCCTCAGACAATGAACCCCGCCGCTGCATCTCCGCTGCACATGATCGACATCATCCGCAAAAAGCGTGATGGCGGCGCTCTTAGTGTGCGCGAAATCGGATTCGTGGCTGCCGGCGCGGCCTCGGGCGCGATCCCCAGCGATCAGCTCGCCGCGTGGCTCATGACTGCGTGGCTCAACGGGCTGAATCTCGAGGAAACCCGCGCGCTCACCCTCGCCATGCGCGACTCCGGGGAAAAGTTCTCGCCCGCGCGCCTGGGCAAAAGCGCAGTCGACAAGCACTCTTCGGGCGGCGTAGGCGACAAGACCAGCTTCCTGGTTGCGCCGCTGGCAGCGGCCTGCGGCGTCGTAGTCCCCATGATTAGCGGCCGCGCCCTCGGCCACACCGGCGGAACTCTCGACAAATTAGAATCCATCCCCGGCTATCGCACCGCGCTTTCACTGTCTGAATTCGAGACAGTTCTAATGAAATGCGGCTGCTCCATCGTCAGCCAGACGCCGGCACTTGTTCCCGCCGACCGCGTACTTTATGCACTGCGCGACCACACCGGTACGGTCGAGAATCCGGGCCTCATCTGCGCTTCGATTCTGAGCAAAAAGCTGGCCGCCGGGCTCGACGCGCTGGTGCTCGACGTAAAGACCGGCTCCGGCGCTTTCTTACGCAATTACGAAGAGTGCGAGTTTCTGGCCGCCCTGATGGTTGCCACCGCCGAAGCCGCAGCCACGCGCACCGTGGCCTTGCTCACCGATATGGATCAGCCGCTGGGCCAGGCCGCCGGCAACTGGATCGAGCTGGTTGAGGCCGTGAACCTCCTGCGCGGCAATCGACCTCGCGCGATTGAAGACCTCCGCGAACTCTCGCTGATTCTGGCCGGATGGATGATCCATCTGGGCGGCAAATCCGCCACGCCCCAAACCGGCTACCAACTCGCCGAGGCCGCGCTTGCTGACGGCTCGGCCCTGGCCATCTTTTTCAAAATGATCGATGCCCAGGGCGGCGATGTTGCCGTCTTCGACGATCCTGCGGCCTTCCACAAGCCCGGTGCAACGCGCGTGGTTGAGGCGTGGGAGAGCGGAATCATTACCTCAATGGATACCACTGCCCTCGGATGGGCCGTGCAGCGTACCGGCGCCGGTCGCGAGAAGGCAGGTGACCCTGTCGATCCTCACGCCGGGATCATTTTCTACAAGCGGCGCTGCGCGCATGTCGAAGCGGGTGAGCCCATCGCAACCATCTATGCCACCAGCGAAGCCATGCTCGACGAGCCCGAGGCAATTCTCCGTCAGTCGATTCACTTCTCCAAAGAGTCAAACCGCGGAGCGGCAGTGGCATTGGTGAGCCGGGTGGTTACGCCCGAAGTGGCTGCGGAGATTCTTGCCGGATGCGATTCAGGTCAGTGAGATGCTGAATCAATCGCTGTTTTGAAAGGGCACGATCTCACCGCCTGCGGAAAAACTCGCCTTCGCATCGCCTTGTAACAAGGGCACGGCTTTTGCCGGGCCGTTTCCACTCTTAAATTCGGCCTTTTGCCAAGTTCACACGCAGACACTTTAGCCCCTGAAGGGGGATTTGCGATTCATTCCGACGGAAACTCCATCTCCACAATCAGCGGCGGCGATTAATCGAAGTCGCTATAGCGCAGCCAGCGAGGCTTGACGCAAAAGTGAGTGATGCCCGGCCATGATAGCCGCGACGGCCCATCCGTCCACACTGCAAATTACTCCTGCCGGATGCGCTCAAGCTCGGCGCCTTCGGGTTCAATGGCCACACCTTCAAATTGCACTGTCTGTTCCCCGCCCCAGCCAATCACAAACGAACATTGCGGCCGCGCCTTCAGGTTGGGATATTTGCGCGACGACTTCTCCGTATCGAGGAGCACTTC
>JASHVU010000117.1 GCA_030044455.1 Acidobacteriaceae bacterium
CCGGCTCCGGCGATGAGGAACTCGTTGGTCTGGGGGTCGCGGAAGAAGCGGATGAGCAGGTCCTCTTCCATGAGCTTATGGATGGTGGGAGCGAGCTTGTCTTCGTCGGCGCGGCTTTTGGGCTCGATGGCGTAGGTCATGGCCGGCTCAGGCATGGTTGCGAGTTCCACCTGGATGTCGGCGCCTTTCTGGCCCAGCGTGTCGCCGGTGAGGGTGTCGCGCAGCTTGGCCACGGCGCCGATGTCGCCGGCGTGGAGTTCGGGAACTTCGACAGCCTTGCGGCCCTGCATGACGCTGAGGTGCGAGAGCTTCTCCTGACCACGGCGGGAGTAGTTCTCAAGCGCGGCGTCGTTTTTGACGACGCCGCTGATGACCTTAAAGAAGCTGATGCGGCCGGCGAAGGGGTCTGCCATGGTTTTGAAGACGAAAGCTGCGACGGGCTCGCTATCGGCGACCTTGCGGGTGGCGGGAGTTGAGTCGCCGTTGGCCGCAACGGTATTGACCGCGATGGAGGCGCGCTCGACGGGCGCGGGCGTGTAGTCCCTGATGAAGTCGAGCAGGTGATCGAGGGCCATGTTTCCCAGGCCGCTCGAAAAGAGGACGGGGAAGATGCGGTCTTCGCGAATGGCCTCATGGAGCGCGGCGATAAGGTGATCTTCAGGGATGGTGCCCTTCTCAAAGAATTCTTCCATGAGCTCGTCTTTGCCTTCGGCAACCAGCTCGACGAGGGCCTCGTGGCGAGCCTTGGCGTCGGCGGCGAGGGCGGCCGGAATTTCGGCTGAGACTTTGCCGCGGCCGTCGCCACCGGGTGTGTAGGTATAGGCCTGCATGGTGACCAGGTCGACGACGCCGTGGAAACCATTGGCGTCGGAGATGGGCAACTGGACGGGAACACAGTTGCGGCCCCAGCGCTCGTGAATATCGTCGATGAGGGCGCTCAAGCCGCCGCCGCCGCCGGCCTTGGGATGGTCCATTTGATTCACGAGGACGATGCGGGGCACATTGGCTTCGTCAGCGAATCTCCACACGCGCTCGGAGACCGGCTCAACGCCGTTCTGGGCATTAATGACGACGATAGCGGACTCAACCGGGAGCAGCGCAGCGCGGGCTTCGTGGGTAAACATGTGGAAGCCGGGTGTGTCGAGGAGGTTGATCTTGGCGCCCTGCCACTCAACAAAGGCGACGGCGTTCTGCATGGTGACGCGGCGCGCCACTTCTTCTTCGTCGTAGGCGGTTACGGCCGAGCCATCTTCGACGCGGCCCTGCGTGGGCGTCATTTTCGCGGCATGCAGCATGGCGGCAATGAGTGTGGTTTTGCCGCTCTGCGCATGCCCAACTACAGCCACGTTGCGGATCTCACTTCCCTGGTAGGTTTTCATGGTGTCTCCTGAGTTGATGGTGGAATTCAGCTCCGTTGCATAAAAGGCGCGTCGAGCGCCGGCGGATGCGGGCGTGGACGCCCACACGACAGCCGGGATTCCACTCCATCGACATGGACCCGTCGATGGGGACTCCGGGCAGGAGCCCGGCGCTACTGTAAAAGGAATGCGCTCGGAGATGTTGTGGCAGGGATTGTACGGGGACGCCATTGGTGGCGTTCCATGGGCCGAATTGCCGGGATCGGGGTCCGGTTCTCCCGTCTTCCTCATCCATGCGGATGGTCTCAGAGCTCCGACGGCATTTTCCGAGTAGCTGTGCCCTTTTCAGCCCTTCGCAGGGTCGCCGCTCCCTGATGGTCGCGTCGACATTGCAGCCCGGCTCCGCCACGCAACAACTCGGAGAGTGCCTTTGGGCGGCGGGAATTGACGGATTCCCGCGCGTCTTTGTCGAAAAACGGATGCTATCACAGGCGGAGTATGAACGTCGTGTGACAGGAAGTACAAACAGACAGGGACTAAGGGAATGGGGGGCTGGGGGTACGAAGGGACTGAGGCGGCTGTTGCAATTTCACGGCCCGCGGCCAGCCCTTTAAAATCGCAGAATGGCCCAAATTGCGCGCGGGACACAGAAGGGGGTGGGATTCACAACTCTGGTTGCGTTCAATGATGCGGTTGTGGAGTGCAACCGCTGCCCGCGGTTGCGCGATTACTGCGCTGAAGTGGCGCGGACAAAGCGCCGGGCATATCTTGATTGGGAGTATTGGGGAGGGCCGGTGCCATCGTTCGGCGACGAGAAAGCGCGCGTGCTGGCGCTGGGGCTGGCGCCGGGTGCGCACGGGTCGAATCGTACGGGCAGGCCGTTCACGGGTGATGGGTCGGGGGATTTTCTGTATCCGGTTTTATATGAAGCGGGCTTTGCCTCGCAGCCGAAAGCGGTTTCGCGCAACGACGGCATGAAGCTGAAGGGGCTATGGATTACATCTGTAGCCCGGTGCGCTCCGCCGGGGAACAAGCCGGCTCCTAAGGAGCTGAAGAATTGCGCGTTTTGGCTCGACAAAGAGATGAGCCTGCTCAGGAATCTGCGAGTGGTGGTCTGCCTGGGCAAGATTGCCTTTGACGGGCTGCTGGGACACGTGGCGCGAACGCACGGGCTCGGTTGGCGAGGTGATTTCACTTTTGCGCACGGGGCCGAATATGAGCTGCCGGGCGGGTTGAAGGCGATTGCCAGCTATCATCCTTCGCTGCAGAACACGAATACCGGCAAGCTGACGCGGCCGATGTTCTTTGAGATTTTTCGGCGGGCGCGGGTGCTGGCCGGGCTTTGATGGGGCGGCATTTATATGGGTCGATATTGCGAGAAAACCATCTGCTAGGGCTATTGGTTCCTCCATATGTGATGTCCTTGCGCCGTCCCTACGGGACTGGGTATCCATATTAGGGAGCCCTTTCCCCACGCTGAAACGCGGGGCTAACAACCACTGCGCCAACGGCGCGACTACCGGAAATTACTTTTGTGGCCCTTAATAAAGCCGCATTCGTGGTTCAGACGTTGTGGCATGGCTGAAGTCGTGGCCTTTCAAGGACGGGACCTTTGTTGAAGGCGATCAGGACGAGGAGACCAGATGGAACGAATGCCTGAAGATATTCTGCGAGCGGTGTTAAGTGAGGAGCCTGAGCCGCCAAGGAAAAAGAGGAACGATCCGGCGCAGCACTGGACGCCGGCCGTTCTGCTGGAGCGGGCGGCCTACTTGAGGAAACTGGCGCGGGCCGGCAACGGTTCGGCAAGCGAGACCATCGGCGAGTTTCCGCAGCACTACGCGATGTTGTCGTTCCGTGCAAGCAGCGGCGAGGTGGAGGTGCACGAAGAGTGGGCCGATCTGTTTGTGGTACTGGCCGGCGCAGCGGTGTTGGTGGTGGGGGGAACGGTCATGGGCGCGCGGGCGATTGCGCCCGGTGAGACGCGCGGTGACTCGATTGAAGGCGGCATGCATCAGAATCTGCGCGCGGGCGATGTTGTTCATGTTCCGGCAGGCACTCCACACCAGTTTTTGCTCAACAGCAATAACACCATTACAAGCCTGGTGATGAAGGTGAAGGAAACGGCGCCGGGGAAGCTCTGATTAAGTCGCGGGACCGGTTCACGGGGCTAAAGCATTGCCGTGAGAATGCAATCCCGGGGTGAAGGCAGAAGCAAAAGGGCCCGCGGTTAAAACCGCGCTATAGCTGGAGGCTCAATTCAACAGCCTGAAGGCTGCTGCTCCCTCCCGTTTTCTCGCGAGTTTCTCCTCAAGGCGAGTTCTCACGCAGATACTAATGCCCCATTCATTTTGCCTGCCTGTTTGGCACTCCTAAAGCCGTGCCCTTTCAAAGCGGCAACTTGATCAGAGGTTCCTCAAAGTGGAAGCAGGGGCGCAGCGGCGGGTTTGAATTGTCACGCGGCGCGCTCCACTGTGCGTTTGCCGCAACATTCCACAACCAACGGGTGTATAGTCTTTCGCAATCCTGCCATATTCCTCGGAGCGAAAGGGGCGATACAACATGTTCGAGTCTGCAGAGGGTCTCGGCGCAAGACATTTCGAAGCTACACCGAGCCGCAGTTCCTGTCCTCTGGCCAGCTACGGCAGGACGCGCAGCTCATGGATTGCAGCCACTATTTTTCTTCTCATCCCGGCGTGGTACGCATGGGGAGCAGCGTTGGACGCCCAACCGGCTGGCGCGGATCAGGTGCTTCTGAACAATGGCGATCACTTCACCGGGAAGATTGTCAATAAGACTGCAGAAACGGTGATGCTCTCTACTGACTATGCCGGTATGATCACCATCCATCAAAATGCAATCAAGACAATCATCCCTGCACCTGAACCGGTTGTTTCTGCCGCAGCTCCCGTCGCCACTCCACAGCAAACGAAAGGCTGCCCGAGCGGATCAAGCTTTGTTCCCGCGTCGTGGCAGCTTGTCTTTCAAGGCGCTCCCGACAAGGTCGTCCTGGGCACACAAAGTCAGGAACAATTTGGCGGGGAGGCTGGACTGAACTTCTGTGAGGGCTCGCCTCGAGACGCCACAAGCCTGTTTGCAAAAGGCAGCCACACGCGAACCTACAAAGAACTTTCCACCTCGATACAGACTGACGTTGCCGGGGCGCAGCTTGAGCAGCAGCACTTCTTCAAGAGTGTGCAAGGCGCAGGCATCTTTGAAGTGGTTGAAGAATTCACCAACAACTCTCTTGGGATGGCGGCAGAAAGAAGCGCGGGGATCGGTTTGGATTCGCCTCAGTTTCATCAAGGCCGGTTCTACTACGATTTTTCGGTAGAGGGCCGGTATGTTGGAGAACATCTTGATCACACCGCTGCTCACCTGAACCTTGCCGCTGTCCGCATCGGCGAACAGACACACACGCAGGGAACATTCAGCTGGAACGAGCAGGCGTGGATCATGCCAACCCTCAACGACATTCACGGATTGCAGGGCTACGCCACAGCCGGACCGTCGATTTCGATCAAGAAGTGGCTCAAGCTTGGCCTGACTGAGGAAGAAAGCTATCTTGGGAACGCACCGAAGCCCAACCGGAAAAATTACTTTGCCAGCACCCTGTCGCTCACCATTCAGGGCGGTTCCGGCGTTGGCTCGAAGTAACAACTCGCGAAAGGAGCCGTTATGGCAGTAAAGAAACGCGCCAAAAGCACGAAGAAGTCGACAGGAAAGAAGCAAGGGACTGTTCGCCCGGGGGGAAAAGCGCCCGTGGTTGCAAAAAAGAAGTCGGTCAAGACGGCAAAGAAGAGCATTGCGAAGGAGGGCGTGTCAAAGACGCGGAAGCCTGCCGGTGCGCCGGTAGTAAAGGCCCTGATTGCGCAGGCAATGCCCGATCCAACCGGCTCCTGCCGTTACGCCGATTCATTTGGCCAGATTCAATGCGAATCTCCCGTCACGAAGAGCTACTGCGACAGTAAGCAGGGGGTTTGGGTCCAGGATGGACGCTGTTGACGCTTGCGGAGTCCCACAGAATCTTGACGGAGGGAACAGCTATGAACGTGAAGTACTATTGCTGCGTCTGCGATGAAGAAATGACCGCCCAGGTTCATTCTGAATGCAGCGCTCTGCCGGACAATCGAGTCCTGATGGTGCAAATCAAGGGCATGCAACTCGTCCAGAGCTCGCATAATGTTCAGCTGACCTGCCCCAATGGACACACCTGCAACTACCCGTGCGTGGGAGGTTCCGATGACGAAGCATGATTCCGGGATCCATGGCACGCTGGTGACGCCGGAGGAGAAGGCGCAGACCGATGCTTTGCGGGCGTGTTTCGACCCCAAGGCCAGCCTTGATCGAATCGATAGTTTCGCGAAATGGATCTTCTCGTCGAGCGCGATTGTGGGTGCACTCGGCGCGGGGCTGTCAAACAGCGCATTCGCCAAGGCCCATGGGATGAGCATTTGGCTGCTGGCCGGCTCGATGCTTTGTCTGGGCGTAAGCCTGGTGACGGCTTGCTGGGGGATACACCCCGATCTGGTATGCGTGCGCTTGAATGATCCCAACAGTCTGAAAACCGCAGTGAATTTGCTCATCAGGCAGCGCCAGAGGCTGCTCAATGCGGCGACGATCTTCTATGGGCTTGCCATTATCGTGGCTGCGGCTGTTCCCTCGGTATTGGCCTTGGGGAGTCAACGAGTCGACAAGATTACGTATTCCATCGACGGCAAGGGAACGCTTAGCGCCGACCTTGCAGTTTCCGGATGCCCAGGCTCCGCGATGATTGAATTCAATATTGAGCAGAAGGCCGGGCGTCTGGCGACGGCCGCTGTCACGGTAGACACATCGGGCGAAGCGAACCTGCATCTTGGTCCGGTACCGCTCACCGCAGGAAATGAGCAGGATATTGTCGAACGGGAACGGGATCCGGGGTCAAAGGATTCAAAAGAGATTCGCCGGTTCTCTGTCCAAGATTAGCGTGGGGATAGCCAGAGTCTCAAGTTTGGAGCGGGAGACCGGGATCGAACCGGCGACATTCAGCTTGGGAAAATGACCCTCAATTGAAAAAACGGAACATAGCGTTTCTCGGTATCTCCTACAGGCAATGGAAATTACGGGAAAATAGCAACTCGATTTCTCCAGAACGCGAATGGAGTACAAATGGAGTACGCGATCCGGCGAAGCCGATTCATTTCAGGGTCCACCATGGAGGGATCAAAACGGCTAGGAATCTGCGAGACAATTTGAAAAGAGTGAGCTAGTGTAAGAACGCTACGAGATAATCCAGGTCGAATTGAGCCGAACTTGGTGCTTCGATGTACGCGTAGCTGTTGTTTCCGGATTGCCGGTAACTCGACCAGAATCCGGGCCGCCACTTCCTCGTCGTGAGAACCGTCGCCTGATTGAGAGAAACGACAAGTACCCTCTATGCTTTGGACTCGCGTAAACGTGGCTGACAGTTTGGCCTTGGCGCAACCCGAGATCAACCC
>JASHVU010000118.1 GCA_030044455.1 Acidobacteriaceae bacterium
ATTCGTTGAGGGCCAGGCCTTCAAAGGTGTGTGCTGGGCACTGGCGATTGAGGGTGCCGGGGCGATTTGCATTTACTTCCTGTGGCACCTCTTCAGCCTTATCCGTTAAGGAATCTCTGATCAAGTACGGAAAGTCCGATCCAGTTGCCGTTTTGAAAGGGCACGGCTTCAGCCGTGACGAAAAGTCAAGCAGAATGAATGGGGCTTTAGCCCCCGATGACAGGTCCCGCGACTTAATCAGTGCTTCCCTAAGGAATCTCTGATCAAGTACGGAAAGTCCGACCCAGTTGCCGTTTTGAAAGGGCACGGCTTCAGCCGTGCCGAAAAGGCAGGCAAAATGAATGGGGCTTTAGCCCCCGAAGACAGGTCCCGCGACTTAATCAGTGCTTCCTTAATCCGAAACCTACCGCTCCGACCCCGGACGAGGTCAGCCGCTCACGAGTAGGTGACTTGTCCCAGTATCACCGCCTTCGATGCGCCGGTAGCTGCCGGCACATTGCCTGGCATCCGGTGCCAGCTCTGCCAGGCCAGCAGCGCAAAGGCCGCGGCCTCCTTGGCTGCGGCGGACAGTCCATACTCCTCAGGCGCTCGCATTGTGCAGCCCATCGGCTCCAGTCGCGCCGTCAGCATTCGCATCAAGGTTCCATTGCGCGCTCCGCCGCCCGAGACAATGTAATCCACAGGTTTGCCTTTCATGTGCGGCTTTGCATATTGTTCGTAACTCCGTGCAATGCTCTCCGTCGTCAGCGCAGTCGCCGTGGCTACTGCATCCTCGCCGCGCCCACTCACCTTTCTGCACTTCTCCAAAAACTCCGCGGCGTAAGCCTTGCCGAACTGTTCGCGGCCGGCGCTGCGTGGAGGGGCCAGCCTGAAATAGCCGTGACGGAGCGCCTCACTCAGTACAGGCTCGATCACCGCGCCCCGCCCCGCAATCGCTCCGTTGCGATCGAAGTGCCGGCTAAATAATTCCTGCGCCAGCCAGTCGATCACCATGTTGCCAGGCCCCGTATCAAAGGCGACGATCTGCTCCACGCTGCTGCCTGCGGGAATCGCTGTCAGATTCGCAATGCCGCCGATATTCTGCAATACCCGTCCGCGCCGCGCATGGGCAAACAACACATAGTCCAGCATCGGAACGAGCGGGGCTCCTTGACCCCCTGCAAGCATATCTGCCGGGCGGAAGTTCGAAACCACAGGCACGCCCATTCGCTGAGCGATCACCTGAGCCTCTCCCAGTTGCCACGTACACCCAAAGTTGCGGCCGGCATAAACCTCTGCGCGCGCCTGGTGGTAAAGTGTCTGTCCGTGACAACCGATCAGATCGAGTTTGAGCTGCCTATTCCGCTTGAGCGTTTCATCCACGGCTTCGGCATACGCAATGCCCAGTCGCCAGTTCAGGCGCGCCAGCTCTGCCGTCGAAATCGAAACCGCATTCATCGCCTCCAGCACTGCGCGCCGCAACGCTTTCGGATATGAGAACGCCTCATGCGCGAGCATCTTGAGCGAAACTTGATCTGGGTGTCCAACCTTTGCGGCGTCTCTGTTCTTGCCGCTAAAGTGGGTTTGCGAAATCCTCACCACCGCAACATCGATCCCATCGGCCGAGGTGCCGCTCATGACTCCCGCAACTGTCATTGCGCGCCTTCTCATGAGGTCTCCGCCGGAGCCGCTACCCTTGGGTCAATTGCGTCTGTCTCGCTGGCTGCAATCACGTCGCGGAACCGCGCCATGCGCGTACGCAGTTGTTCAAACTGTTTCGAAGTGAGAGCTCGCGAAACCTCTTGCCGGTACAACCGCCTGCATTTTCGCCCCACTTCTGCGGCCCGTGCGAGCAGCAGCTTTCGAAATGCGGCCGACCGTTCGGCCTCGCTCAATAGCGCCTCGTAGCTGCACAGAATCAGTTCGGGGCTGTGGCAAATTTCCAGCAGATCGCTACCCGCAACGACCGCCGCAATCGCTGCCTGATCGATCGGCAGAAACTTCAAGATTCCGCCCATCTCCAGATCGTCAGAGAGAACGATGCCGCGATAGCCGATCTTCCGGCGCAGTACGTTCGTAATCCAGAAGGCCGATGCGCTGGCCGGCCGCACTTTGCCCGCAGTCGCCGGATACGCCGCATGATTCATCATGATCATAGGCATCTCTCGGTGCAGTTCCCGATAAGGAACAAGGTCTTCGTTCCAAATCTGCTTCCACGTGCGGTTAATCTCAGGCATCACAAAATGCGTGTCGCCGCTCGCGCCGCCCAGCCCAGGGAAGTGCTTGCCGCAGCCTGTGATTCCATGTGCTCGAAGTCCGGCGAGAAACTCCCGCGCGTACTCCGTCACTTCCATCGCGCTTGCTCCCGGTGGACGCGAACCCAGCACATCAGTCGCTTCAGGCAAAGCCAGATCCACCACCGGCGCGAGCGTCGTATTAAAGCCAAATGCACCGGTCGCGCCCGCAATCAGCGCGCCGTGCTCCCGCGCCAGAGATGCATGGGTGCCCCCGCTTCGCCGGTTGCCCCACCCTCGCGAGGTCTTTGTCGCTAGCGTGGCAGACCAGAGAGCAAGGTCCCCCTCCCGCCGCATCGCCGCACCCACTGCCTGGGCCGATGGCAGAGCGCCGAGCGCATCGCGCACGCGATTCACCGTCCCGCCTTCAATATCGACGCATCGAACCGCATAGGGCGCGCAGAAACTCGTTCCCTCGTCGAGCAGCGTCCGCGTCTGCGCCGTGTCTTTAATGTTGCGCTTGAACAGAATCACCCCGCCCGGCCGCACCAGCTTGAGCCACGCGCGCTCCAGGTTCGTGAGCTCCGTTCCTCCAAGCCCCACCACCAGCAAACTCCCCGCCGCCTTGCGCAAACTCGCTGCCATTCTTAGCTCTTGACTCCTGACCCCAGATCCCTGATCCCTGTCTCCCGCAATTCCTGCTGCAACTCTTCCAGCAGATTCAGAGCCTGCAGGGGCGTAAGCGAATTCACGTCGGTGGCTTCAATGCGATCCACAATGCGCTGCGAGAGCGGCGTAAAGATGGTCAGCTGCATTGGCTCTGCAGTGGTCTCAACATTCACGCTCTGCCGTTCCTGTTTCTCATGTTGCCTCAGCACATGACGCGCCCGCTCAACCACTACAGAGGGCAGGCCGGCCAGTTTCGCCACTTCAATGCCGTAACTCTTGCTCGCCGCCCCCGGCTCAATGTTGTGCAGAAACACGATTCCGCTTGCGGCCTCTTTTACTCCCACGCGCAGATTGCGCACACGCGGCAGCTTCTCAGCCAGCATGGTCAGCTCGTGATAATGCGTCGCGAAGAGCGTGCGCGCGCCGGTCTCGGCATGCAGATACTCGACCGTGGCCCACGCCAGGCTCAGTCCGTCAAACGTTGCCGTGCCCCGGCCCATTTCATCAAGCAAAATCAGCGACCGCCGCGTCGCAGTATTCAAAATGGTCGCCGTCTCAGTCATCTCAACCATGAAGGTCGACCGCCCGCGTGCCACATTATCGCTGGCGCCGATGCGCGTATAAATGCGGTCCACGAGCCCGAATCGCAAACTGTCTGCCGGCACAAAACTGCCCATCTGAGCCATCAGCACCAGCATTGCCGCGGTGCGAAGATACGTGCTCTTGCCGCCCATATTCGGCCCGGTGATCAACAACAAACTCGCCGCTTGCGCGGTTTCACTTTTTGGACCGGCTTCCTCGTCAGCACATAAATACAAATCATTCGGTATAAACCGCCCCTCGCGCGTCTCTTCCATCCATTGCTCGATCACCGGATGCCGCGCCGCAACGGCTTCGAGCACGGGCTCTCGGTCGAGCCTGGGCCGCGTATATCGGCGTGCAGCGGCCAGATGCGCAAAGCAGGCCAGCAGGTCGGCTTCGGCGACAGCGGCGGAGCTGCGCCGGATTCTTCCTGCCGCTTCCAGTACGCTGGTCCGAAGCGAAGCAAAAATGCGCTTCTCAATCTCGATGCATCGGTCGTGCGCGGTCAGAATCTTGCGCTCGTATTCCTTGAGCTCAGGAGTGGTGAATCGCTCCGCGTTGACGAGCGTCTGCTTGCGCTCGTAATCCGTTGGCGCCAGCGCCAGGTTCGCTTTCGTAATCTCGATGTAGTACCCAAACACCGAGTTGTAGCGCACCTTCAGCGACCCGATGCCCGTCCGCTGCCGCTCGCGATCCTCGATGGCTGCAATCGCCTGCCGTCCACTTGTGGATATCGACCGCAATTCGTCCAGTTCCGCATCCACTCCCGCCGCAATGGCTCCTCCGTCGGCAAGCGTCAGCGGCGGTTCGCTCACAATGGTCTGCTCGACCCGCGATGTCAGGTCTTCAAGCGTGTCGAGCCGTGCCATAACCTTTCGCCACAATGGCGCTGCCAGCGCGCCGAGAGCAACCTTCAGTCCGGGCAACTTGGCCAAACTCGCGCCCAGCGCACGCACGTCGCGCGGCCCGGCCGAATCGAGGCTGATGCGCGCCAGCAGCCGCTCCAGATCGAGTATCCCCGCAAACGCACGCCGAATCTCCTCGCGTTTCACCAGGTCGCCGTGCGCTTCAGCCACCGCCTCATAGCGCGACTCGATCGCCGAGGCGTCATTCAGTGGGCGCAGAATGGTGGCGCGCAGCATCCGCTTGCCCATCGGCGTCTGGCATTCATCCATGGTGCGAAACAGCGTGACGCGTTCGTCCTGCCCCTGAAAAAGCGGCTCGACCAGTTCAAGATTTCTCACCGTCACCTGGTCAAGCTCGAGCGAGGTCGAATGTTCCTCAAAGCGCAGAGAATCGATGTGCAACGCCTCATTCTTCTGCGTGGTGCGCACATAGTGCAGCACTGCCCCGGCGGCAATGGCCGCAGCCGCGTGTCCATTGAGTCCGAAGCCTTCGAGTGTGCGCACATTCAGCTGTCGCTCCACCAGCGGAACGGAATAATCGCGCGTCCACACCCAGTCCTCAACTCGGGTGCGAGCCGCGATCCGCTCCAGTTGGGGCACAGACGCAGCACTGGCCTCCAACAGCACTTCGCGCGCCCCGGCCACAAGAATCGTCTCGATCGCCTCCTGCCGTGCCGCTGCTCCGCGAAACTCCGCCGTCCGAAATTCGCCGGTCGAAACATCCAGCAACGCCACCCCGCAAATCGTCTCGCTCCCCGGGTGCCCCACCCTCGCCGCGTCTTTGTCCTCGCCGCTGGAGTGAGAGGGAGCTAACCCCGCCCCCGAACCTCGCGTCCCCCCCATCTCATACAGCGCCGCCAGAAAGTTGTTCTGCTCCGGGCTGGCTGCCGCATCCAGCGCCGTCCCCGGCGAAAGCACTCGCGTCACCTCGCGCCGCACAATCTTCTTGGTGAGCTTGGGGTCCTCCATCTGGTCGCACAACGCAATCCGGTAGCCCTTCCTGAGCAGCCGCGACAAATACCCCTCCACCGCATGAAACGGCACCCCGCACATGGGAATGCTGCGCTCTCGATCACGCGCGGTCAGAGTCAGTTCAAGCTCGCGGCTGGCAATGGCCGCATCGTCATAGAACAGCTCGTAGAAATCTCCCATGCGAAAAAACAGCAACGCATCGGGATTCTCCCGCTTCGCCGCCGTCCACTGACGCATGAACGGCGTTAGCTCATTGGCGTCCTTATCTCGGTGCGCGGGAAGGGAAGTGAGGGCAAACTCCCCCGAGGACGCCTCGTCACCCGCTGCCTCAGGGCCCCGAATGAGAACAGACTCACTCGGCCTGGCATCTGTCTGCGGCGGCAATGCAGCGGCTTCGGATTGGTCGCCTTTTATGACCACGCTGCCTTCAAGAGTATCGCGGCTGACTATGAATTCAGTGGTGCCAGAGGGTGCGGAAAACCGGTCCGAATATCGGCCGTCACACGGCTCCCGGAATGCTAACCCCTACAGCCTCATGTGGTGATTTGCATCACAGTATACTGGCTAGTTACACCTTAGCGTAGACCTTGCCATGTACCTTCTCTGGCTACGAGTTGCGGCCATTCTTTACGCGGCGGGAGCCCTCGCCGTCTTTCCGGCTGTTCTCTACTCCCAGGAGCGCTGGCGCAGGTGGTGCGTTCACCTGGGCGGAATGGCAGTCTTCTTCCACTTCGTCTCAGTGGTTGAAATGCTCGTCCAGGCGCATCGACTGACGCCGGTCGGCGAACACGAAATCGAGTCCTTGCTGGGATTCGCCATCGCCGGCATTTTCTTTCTGGTTTGGTGGCTTTACGAAGGCATCTCTCTTGGAATCTTTGCCTTGCCCGTCACATTCTTCCTGGTTCTCATCCCCGCCCTGGGCCCCAACCGCTATCGCTTTCCCAGCCAGGGCGTTTACGACACCTGGCTCGTCTCCCATATCATCGCCCTCCTGCTCGCTTATGCGGCGCTCTTTTTCAGCCTCGTGGCCTCCATGCTCTACCTGGTGCAGGAGCGGCGCATCAAATCCAAGCTCAAACCCGTGAAGGCCTCAAAATGGGGTCCGCTCGATTGGCTCCCACCCCTCGAAACTCTCGAGCGCGTGGCCCTCGCCACTCTCGAATTCGGCTTTCCCTGCATGACCCTCGGCCTCATCCTGGGCACCATCCTCGTTCAGGTATCTTCGGTTGGCGCATCCTACTTCCTCAACCCTGACATCCTCGCTGCCTTCGTCATGTGGGTGGTCTATGTAACGCTGCTCTTTATGCGCCGCAGCGCCGGCTTCCGCGGGCGCAAAGCCGCCTACGTCTCCGGCGTTGCACTGGTTGTCATGATGGCCGTCTGGTGCGTCAACTTCTTCAGCCAGGTTCAAAGGTTCGGTCCCAAATGACGCTCACTCTCATCGGCGTCAACCACAAGACCGCGCCCATCGCGCTGCGCGAGCGCGTGGCCATCTCGCGGGACGAACTGGCTGAAACCACGCAGGCCCTCGCCGCCGTGCCCGGCGTATCCGAATGCATGATCGTCTCCACCTGCAATCGCGTTGAGATGCTGGCCGCTGTCGAAGGCCCCAATGTACCGGTGAGCAGCTTCCTGGCCAATCACTTTGGCGTTGAGCCCGAAGTTCTGAATCCTCATCTGTACGAGTATCACGACAAAGATGCCGTATCGCATCTCTTCAGGATGGCCGCCAGCCTCGACTCCATGGTTGTGGGCGAGCCGCAAATCCTCGGCCAGGTCAAGGAAGCCTTTGCCGTTGCCCGCGCCGCGGGAACTGTCGGCGGACAACTTGACTACCTTTTGCAGAGTGCATTCACGGCGGCAAAAAAAGCTCGCTCCGAAACCGGTATCGGCTCAAATTCGGTTTCTATCGCCTCGGTCGCTGTCGAACTCGCCCGCAAGATCTTCGGTTCACTGAATGGCCGCACCGTCTTCCTGGTCGGAGCCGGCAAAATGAGCGAACTCGCCGCGCGGCACCTGGTTCAGCAGGGCGTGGGCGCCATCATGGTTTCAAACCGCACCGCCGAGCGCGCTCGCCGCATGGCCGAGGAGTTCGAAGGCCGCATAAAGCCGCAGTTGGTCGACTTCAACCAGCTTTACGAGGCCGCCGCCAACGCCGACATCGTTATCAGCTCCACGGGCGCGCCCCACCCCATCTTCCGTCGTGAGCACGGGCAACGCTTCCTGCACGCACGCAAGAACCGCCCCATGTTCTTCATCGACATCGCCGTTCCCCGTGACGTCGATCCCGAGATGAACAAGCTCGACGGCATCTTTGTTTACGACATCGACGATCTGCAGCAGGTTGCCGCATCACACCTTGAAGAGCGCGGCCGCCAGGCCCTCGACGCCGAGAGCATCATCGCCGCTGAAGTCGAGCGGTTCCACGAGCGTCAGCGCACCGTCAATGCCGCGCCTGCCATCGTCGCCCTGCAGCGCAAGGCTGAAGAGATTCGTGTGAGCGAGATCGAGCGCATTCACAAGCGGCTGGGTACACTTTCGCCCGAACAGCTCGCCGCCGTCGAAGCCCTTACCCGCGGGCTGGTCAACAAATTTCTGCACCCCCCCATGCAGGCGCTCAAACAGGCTGCGCGCGAGGGCGACTCGGCACGGCTCGATATGCTGTGCGAAACCTGGTCTGTATCCGCCACCCCCCCGGCGCAATCGCCCGATGCACAAGCCCAGGCCGCAACCACCGAACCCGGACCAGAAAAAGGCAATCCCGGCAAGTCCGTCCCCGAACACACCATGGAGGCGCACCGGTGAAACTGCGCATCGGCAGCCGTGGGTCGCAACTTGCTCTGTGGCAGGCTAACCACATTGCCGACCTGCTGCGCTCCAACGGTCATACCGTCGAAATCGAAATCATCAAGACCACCGGCGATCGCCTGCAGGAAGTCACCTTTGCCGAGGTCGGCTCCAAGGGCATGTTCACCAAGGAAATTGAAGAGGCGCTCGCCGGCGGCCGCAT
>JASHVU010000119.1 GCA_030044455.1 Acidobacteriaceae bacterium
AGCTTGAATCCGCTCACATTCTTGGGCGCAACGGTCGCAGTGCGGATTTCGGCATCGGCACGCTCGTGGATGGCGATCTCGCCGGACGGCTGAGGCTGCGGAGCCGGCGTGGGAGGCGCGGGATCGAAGCGGAATGAGGACGATTGCGGCTCGTGAACGCGGGCCGCCGGATGAAGCACGGCTTGGGGAGCTAATGAAGATGTGGACCTTATCGGGGCCACATTCGACAGTTGCGCGTGCCCCGGTTGCTGTGCGGCCACAGGCGCCGGTGGCATATCTTCGGCGCGCTCCCAGATGCTGGGGCGGCGTGGCGCGGGCGCGGAGGCAGCCTGATCTTCGTCGCGAAGCACTGGGGCGCGCTTGAAGGCTGGAATCTCGTCGATCGGGTCGATCTCGGTTTCGCGACGGCGGCGGAAGAACGCAGCAAAGAAGCCCACTTCGTGGCGTTCTCGCTTTGGAGTAGATGGTTGCTGGAACGACGCCGCCTCGGGTTCAGGTTCGGCATCCGCTTCGTCGAGTTCGCGCTCGGCGCGCGCTTCGGCGCGCTCCTCTCTCCAGTTGCGCCAGCGCTCGTACCATGAGACCACATGGATCCAGCGCTCCTCAACGGCCTCTTTGAGCGCCCAGAAGCTGACGGCCGAGGCAAAGTAGAGGCCCATAGCGGCCAGAACCGCGGCCACAACCCACGCGCCCTGGATATTGAGGTAACCGACCAGCATGCCGGCCATGAGCTTGCCCACGACGCCTTCAACGGGGATGAGGTGCATCCAGTGCCAGTGCCAGGGCAGAAGGGCAAACACTGCGGGAATAAAGGTGAGCGCGAAGAGGGCGCCAATCCAGCGCAGAACGGCCGAACCTCCTGAGCGGGAGCGCATCCAGGTCCAGCCGAGGCCGCCAATCCAGACGGGGATGAGGAAGGAGGTGATGCCGAGAATCTGCAGCATCAGGTCGCTGATGTCGGCGCCGAAGAGGCCGATCCAGTTGCGGGCAGCGTGGCTGGCCAGGGGGTCGGCAGAGGTGTTGAGCGAGGGATCGGTGGCGTGCCAGGTGGCGAGCGACAGAAATACAAGCGCGGAGGCCAGCAAGAGCAGCAGGCCCAGAAAGATGTTTACCGGGCGGCTGCGAGTGGGTTCGAGAACAATGCGAGTCGGCTTCATGACAGGGTTGGCCGCAACAACACGCGCGGCGAGTTTGCGGCATCGCCGCCTCAGTCGAGCAGTATTCATTATCCCAACCCGGAAAGTGGAATTCGGCCAAAAGCGGATGGGGGGAACCATGATGTCCACCCCCAAATTCAGAGCCCAGGGTTCAGAGATCAGGGATCAGGGGCCGGCCTGCGACAGCTACCTGCCAGCCTAATGGGTTCGGCGCTGCTTGATGCGTTTTCAGCTATTCCGATCCAGCCTGTCCAAGGTATGCTTGCCCCATGCTTCCCCGTCGTCTGCATCTCTTTTGCTTACAGGCTTTTGTCATGTTTGCCGCCGCTGCGCCGGGCCATGCGCAACAGCTTGACGTACTGCGCCTGCCTCTCGATCAATGGCAAATGCACATCGGCGACGACCCGCGCTGCGCGGCGGTTGACGCCCCCGCCTGCACCGTACAAAAATTCGCTCAAGACGTCGCCAGGTATGGAACTGAGTGGCGGCGAATTGATGTGACTCTTCCGTCTGATCTACTTCACTCGCAGCAACCGCTCGGCCTGATTGTCCAGGGAGAAGAGCCGGTATATCAGGTTTTCGTCGACGGCCAGTTCATCGGAGGCTCAGGCAGCTTCAGCAACTACAAAGGTCCCCAGGATTCGCGAATAGTTTTGAGGTTGCCTGCCAGGCTGCCGGCCGATGGAAGGCTGGTGATTGCCATCCGCGTGTTGCTCCTGCATTCTTATCTGCCGTTCGAGGGCTTGAATCCCGCCATTGCGCCGCTCAACCAGACGCAGCAGATCATCGACGAAGACACGCTGAACCACCTGCGCGCAAATTGGCAGCATTATGTTTGCTTTGCTTTAATGGGCTGCATCGGGCTTGTATTTTTTCTGTTGTATTCAGTCAACACAAGATTGCGCGAATACTTCTGGCTCGGAGCCTTGCTCACCCTGTTGTTCACATTCCGCGTGGGAGAGTTCGCCGCCGCAGTCAACATCGGATTGCCGTCCTGGGCCGGAATTGTCGATTACGTCGTCGGAAACAGCATTCAAACCGCAATCATCGTTGAGTTTGTTTTCTCGTTTCTCAGCCGGCCTGTCCCAAAGAGCTTCCGCGTGCTTGAGGTAATTGGCGCTCTTCAGATTGTGAATCTCTTTTTGCTCGCTCCTGTCGTTTATCGGGAATTGGCTCCGTTTGTCACGGTGATTGGGGCCTTTTTGCTCCACGCCTACGGCATCTCGGTTATGCTGGCCACTCTTACTCAACTACTTCTGGTTCCCATGTGCTTCAGGAGCAAACTCGCGGAGATGCGCTGGATCGGCGGTATCGTATTGTTTCTCACCATCACAGAGGCATGGTGGCAGTCGAGTTGGACATTCTCGAACCACGTTTTTCAATCCATCCAATTGGGCTCTCTTAGTCTCGATCTGCGCCCCATAGCCTGGCTGCTCTTCGCCAGCGTCATGCTCATCGCCATGACCTTTCGCCTGCGCCGGATTCAGGACCGCAACCGCGTAGTGGAACAGGAGTTGGCGGCAGCGCGCAGCGTTCAGCAGATCCTGATTCCCGATCTATTGCCTTCGATTCCCGGTCTGCATATCGATAGCGCCTATCTGCCTGCGCAGGAAGTTGGCGGCGACTTCTTTCAGATTCTCCCCATCCCCAACGCACTCGATCCCGAAAGACTCTCGGCTTTTATCGTGCTGGGCGATGTGAGCGGAAAAGGCCTGAAGGCAGCCATGACCGTTGCGCTGATTGTTGGAACGCTGCGCACCTCCGCCGAGGTTTGTTCGAGTCCATCTGTTCTTCTCGCCGGCCTCAATCGCCGCCTCTGCGGCCGCGGCGACGGCTTTACTACATGCCTCGTGCTCATGGCAGAGTCTTCAGGCAAAATCACTCTCGCCAATGCCGGGCACCCCAACCCTTATCTCAACGGAGTCGAGATTCAAACCGAAGCCAACCTGCCCCTCGGCCTTGACGCCGGCGTTCAATACTCCGAGATCGGCATCCAGCTTGACCCCGACCAACTCTGCACTCTGGTCACCGACGGGGTCATCGAGGCAATCAGCCCCAGCGGAGAACTCTACGGGTTTGAGCGCACCCTCGCCATCAGCAAGAAGTCCGCGAACACAATTGCGAATGCGGCCAGGGAGTTCGGTCAGCAGGACGACATCACAGTGCTGACGGTAGCCCGGTTAGAGGATTTGAAACCGGTGCTTGCGTAAACGAGGCCGCTGCTTTAAGAAAACACGCAATGGCCGTTTCTACCCGCCAATCATCTTCGCGCCCCAGATCAGCAGTGCGCCGCCCAGCAGGATGCGGTACACCGCAAAGACGGTGAACCCGTGCTTACGCACCCAGTAGAGGAACCACTCTACTACTCCGAGCGCCACGACGAACGAGACTCCGGTGCCGATGATGAGCACCATCCAGCGCTCGGAGTTCATGGCCACGTGGGCCACGGCGGCTCCGGCTGCGGATTTCGAAGGATGAATCTCCTTGATCAGGTCCCAGCCGGTGGCGGCGATCATAGTGGGAATCGAGAGCAGAAAGCTGAATTCCAGCGCGGTGGGACGATCAAGCGAGACGAGTTGACCGGCGGCAATGGTCGACATGGAACGCGAAGTGCCGGGAAATACTGCCGACAGCGTCTGGCAAAGGCCGATCCAGATGGCCTGCAGCAGGTTCATCTGTTCCACGTGCGTGGTTTCCGCGTCGTAGCGGTCAGACCATACATCTACGACCCACATCACGATGCCGCCGATCAGCAGGGCGAGAGTCATGGCCTTGAGACTCCCGAGATTTTTTTCGCTCCATTTGTGAAGGGCAAGCGCCGGCGCCGACGTGCACGCAAAAGCGATGAATGTGAGTGAAAGCGGGTGGTTGAAGACGGTCCTGTCACCCTCTTCGCCGCGGGGAAAGGTGCGCAAAAAACCGACGATGCGGCTTAGAAAGAGCAGGCACAGCGCGAAGATGGCGCCTACCTGGATGACGATCGTGTACATCTTCCAGTAGGGATCGTCGAGCGGAAGCTTCATAAGCGCTTCGGCAATGCGCAGGTGAGCCGTTGAGCTGACGGGCAGAAACTCGGTGAGCCCCTCCACAATTCCCAAAAGCAC
>JASHVU010000120.1 GCA_030044455.1 Acidobacteriaceae bacterium
TCGGACAGCATAGAAAGGCAAGTCGTGCGCAGGGCCATCGCTCTCTTTGGGGCGTTCATTCTAAATTGTGTTGTTGGCGGGCTGGTCTGCCTCCCCGCCCGCGCTCAAACCCTCAAGCCGCGGGTCATCGTATTCGTTCACGGCATTCATGGCGATCGCAACACCTGGCGCGCATCGAACGGCGCGTACTGGCCGCAGCTCATCCAGACCGATCCGCACTTCCAGAATTCCGATGTGGTGGTGGTCGAGTATCCAACCCCTTCCGTACGCGGCAAGCTGTCGAGCGCTCAACTCTCTGAAATTCTCTGGCAGAAACTCAAGGATCAGCACGTCTGGGAGCACAGCGAAGTCGTGTTCATTGCTCACAGTCTGGGCGGAATCCTCACCGAGGAGATGCTGCTGGATCACCCCGCCGACGCGGCACGCGTACGGTTCATCGTTTCTTACTCGACGCCGCACGAGGGGTCGTTTGTGGCTAACATCGCCAGGATTTACGACAGCGATCCACTGATCACCGACCTTCGCGACAGTAATGACAACAGCTTTCTCATGGACCTGGAACAGAAATGGAGAAGTACGCAATCGGTCGCAACCATTCATCGTTACTGCGCCTATGAAACGCTCGACACCCAGGCCGGCGCCGGCATCGGAAAATACCTGGGCGCGCGTATGCGCGTGGTGAGTTACTACAGCGCGACGTACGGATGCGACACCGATACGCCGCCGCAAAGAATCGCCGCGAACCATATCGACATCGTTCGCCCAGCCAGCCGATCGGCCGACGCCTACACCTTCTTCGCCAGGGTCTACCAGAACAACCCCATCATCGAGGTCGTCGAATCGGTTCGGGACAACAAGGTATCAGGGCTCAATGTCGATTGCAACCGGACGAATTCGGCGGATGATTTCGAGGTGCCCATCGCGCTTGACCCAACGCTGCACGAACAGCTTGTGTCGGCGCAGGCCGAACTGGTGGATCAGGACAAAGTCCGCGATGCTTCTCCGCCAGTCGTAACCAGGATCGACCCCAGCGGGATCGCGCATGTCTCGTACTCGTTTAAAGGAAAAGGCCGAAACTTGCTGCTCGGATGCCCGGCCGGTCACGCGTCCATCGAGGTTCACTTCACGATCCGTAGCGAAATGCCGGTGAGCAATTAGGGCGGATGGCGCGCACCAGGTTAGCCGCATTCAATTCGCCTTACAGGCTCCTCTGAGGCGCCATTCCTTTGGCACCCGCAGTTGTTCTGTCCCAGACGACTCTATATTCGCCAATTCGGAGATTGAAAGAATTTGCCATTGAGTGATTTAAGTCACTCCTCGCCGTGCCCGGCCGCATTAGGCTCAATTTGAACGGATAAGGATTACGGCGAGCGTGAAAACTCAAGGCGAGGCCATTCCGGAGAAAACAAAGAAGATACTGATGCGGCGCAGGCGGCCCGACCGGTCACAGCAGGTGCGGCACACGGTGCAATGGCTGTTTGTCGCATTGAACGCGTGGATCGGGGTGCAGTTTTACCTGTGGGTGCGGTACTACGAGCGTGGCGGAGAGGGGCTCTATGTTCCGAGGCCGGCGGGCGTGGAAGGCTGGCTGCCCATCGCGGGCTTGATGAACTCGAAGTACCTACTGACTACCGGCCGAGTGCCGGCGGTGCACCCGGCAGCTATGTATCTCTTTCTCGGCTTTCTCCTGATGAGCCTTTTGCTCAAGAAGGCCTTCTGTTCGTGGCTTTGCCCGGTGGGGACATTCTCAGAAAACCTGTGGAAGATTGGTCAGCGCATCTTCAAGCGCAACTTTCACCTGCCGGCATGGCTCGACGTGCCGCTGCGGGTGCTCAAGTATCTGCTGCTCGGTTTCTTTGCGTGGATTATCGGCGGAATGTCGGCCGAAGCGTTGGACGGCTTTATGGCTACACCCTACGGTATTGTTGCCGACGTAAAGATGCTGAATTTCTTCAAGGACATCGGCTTGACGGCGGCCATCGTGATCGGCGTGCTGGTGGTGCTTTCGGTCGTGGTGCAGAACTTCTGGTGCCGCTATTTATGCCCATACGGCGCCCTGCTGGGGATTGCATCCCTGCTGAGCCCAGTGAAGATCCGCCGCGACGAGGAGGCGTGTATTGATTGCGGAAGATGTTCTAAAGCCTGTCCGTCGAATCTCAAGGTGGACGAATTGGTGCAGATCCGGTCGGCGGAGTGCCACGCATGCATGGCCTGCGTGGCTGCATGTCCCGCCCAGGATGCGCTGCAGTTTGCGTTGCCGGCGCGAAAGCAAGCCCTTCGGCAGCAGCGCTGGTACCGGCGGGCGATGAATCCGCTTGCGGTTGCGGCGGTGATCGCCTACATCTTCTTTGGAGCGATCCTGATCGCCCGCGCCACCGGCCACTGGCAGACGAATCTTCCCCAGGATGTTTACATGAGCCTGGTGCCCTATGCGAATCAGCTTTCGCATGCCGGATTCTAGCGCATTACTTCTGAAGGACTGAAGACTGGGGCGCCCGGTTCAAGCTTTGCTGGAGCGGGGAAGTATGCGGCTCATGAGAGCGCCTCTAGCCGATCTTGCGCAGTTGCTCTGCCCGACCGCGAGCTTCGGCTACAAATGCCTCGTCATCCGTCGGCAACGGTTTAGGTCCATCCGCTGCAAGCGACTCAAGATTGACTTCGACATTCGCCAGCGCGCCGGCCAACCCGGCCCTGGCCAGTGCGATGGATGTGGTGAGGTCGGAGCTCATTCTGGGATTAGTATATTGCCTCAGGCTGGTAGCGATCTGCGCAATCTCCGCTGCGCTCTCAGCCACACTTAATGGAACTCCCGCCGCCGGCCGCAGAGCCGCTCGAATTGCCGCGCCGTCATCGGGCGAAGTCTTCGCGGCCTTGTACGCGCTCATCACCGCATGATAGGACTCGGCGTCGGCGTCTATTGCGGTCTTCAACTTTTCGCACAACACCGAGAGTCGCGCAATGGCTTCACCCAGAGCCGCGTCGTGTTGGAGGTAGGCTTTCTTGCCGCGCGACATTTGTGCCACCATCGCCGCAAGTCCCGCAGCCATGGCTGCGCTTGCGGCCGCGGCGCTGCCTCCGCCGGGAGTTGCCGTGGGCGCGGCGAGTTGCTCAATGAAAGGCTCAATGCCCGCGCGCAGTGTGGCATTGCGGTTAACTGTGGCAGCTTTACCGCTCAGGCCGTCTGCCAGCCGATTCTCAAGGATCAGCGACGAATCGAAGTTTTCAATCTGCAGAAACCACTCGGCCGCCTGCTCAAGCGCGAGCCTGGGAATAAGTCCCACAATCTCACTTGACACTGGAGCGACGCCGTAGCGCCCAGCCTCGCGGCGCACAAATTCGAAGGCGCGATGAATGGGAGTCTGCTCAAAGTCGGTCAGGTTCATTGAGACCTGCGCCTGGCCGCGCACCAGGAATCCCGCGGCTTTTACGTAGCGCAACCCGCCGGAAGAAAAGCGCACCGCCTTGGCGATTTTTT
>JASHVU010000121.1 GCA_030044455.1 Acidobacteriaceae bacterium
GACGAACGGGGTTTTGTTCCTTAAGCTGCGCGACGATCCGAGTACGGTACAGACTCTGACGTTGCCGGTGACGCAGCTGCCGACGCCTTTGAGCGCGACTGCGGCGACGCCTTCCGTCGCAACGCCGCATGCAACCGAGCCAGCCACGGAACCGGCGGCGCCTGCTGCCGTGCCCGCAAGCGCGCCAGCGCCGACACCGCCGTCAACCGGGCCGCAGACGACTGCACCGCAAACAACGGGGCCCGGATCTTCGCAACCGACCCCACCAACAACCAACGAAGGCAAACCAGCTTCGTCCACGCAGGAAGCGCCGTCAGCGACGGCGAATCAAAGCAAACCCAACTAAGCGAGCTGGAATGGCAGAGCGAAGCTGCTGCCTTGACTGCGCCGGCTAGTGCTTTCTCAGGTCTCAAAATCCAGACCTGGAGCACCCAGAGTTAGTGGGACCACTTACTTCCCAAGATTTGGGCCACCCAAGTCGAGTGGCCGAAATTGCGAAGCCATGAGGATTCGAACCTAATTGAAGTACGCCCGGTTTTTTGCAGCGAACTCTGCTTTGTCGGCGGGGAGCTCGTCGATCGGAAAGATGGCGTTCTGCGCGCAAACCGAAGCGCAGTTTCCGCAGTCGATGCACTCATCGGGATTGATGAAGACCTGCGAGACGGTGACCGCGGCCGCATCGCTCTGCTGGGGGGCAATCGCCGCCGTGGTGCATTCCTCTACGCAAACAAAGTCCTTGATGCAGGCATCGGTAACAACATAAGCCATGATAAAAACGCTCCTCGAAAGATGAGGAGGGCCAGGCAGCGCCGGCACTCCGCAGTTTTAAGGCTAGCGGGCGCGAATCGGGTGAGGCCGTGATATGAGTCACGTGCGAGCGAAGAAACGTGGGTGAGGGAACAATGCCTGCGGCAAGCTCGAAATGGAAGGGGTGGAATCAACCGCGCGAACCTTGTTCCAAGCCTTCATGTTGTCAGTCAGAAAATTATTAGGGAACCAATGCGGATCCTTCGACTCCGTCCGCCACGGCGGACTTTGCTCAGGATGACAACTCTACAGAAGCCGCGAGTCTCAAACTGCGTTTTTAGGGGATGTTGACTCTGATTCCAGCGCTGACGCTGGCGGTGGTCATGGCCCCGTAGGTGAACCCGGGCCAGTACTGCCACTCGGCGTCAGCGGCGCGGATGTGGAGATTGTGGTTGAGACTGTAGTCGAGGCCGCCGCCTGCGGTAACCACCATGTAGTGTCCGGTTGCGTAGTTGTAGGGGAAGTTGAAATAGCCCTCGCCGATCAGTCCTTTTACGTAGGGCTGGAAGCGGCCAAAGTTCTTGCGATAGCGAGCGCCGATTGAATAGGTTGTGAAGTGCAGATCGGCGGTCTGGCGAAACTGGACAAAGCGGGCCTCGCCCTCGACTCCAAGATGGCGCGCGGTGTCGAAATCGGCGAAGCCGGTGATGCCGACCATTTTGCGTTCTCCATATTGAACGTACATGCCGGAGCCGGTGACTCCCGCCGAAAGCCCAAACCCGCCGGATGAGGCTGTAGGCGCGACCTGGGCATGCGCTGCGCCGGCCAATGCCAGCGTGATGGAGGCAACTCCGAGGGCCACGGCCAGCCGGAAAGAGAAGACCGGTCGTGGATTCCGCCGCTTGTCGTGATTTGGCAAAATGATCATCTTGTTCCTGTGCCTGATGCGTGCAATCACGCCGCTATTTTGTGATGGTCAAAGACAGGGTTGTGTAGTGAATGGTGTTGCTCTGCGTTCCGGTTCCCGTTATCTCAATGGTGTAGGTGCCGGGAGCGACGGTGGATCCGCCGAAGCTGTTGCAGCCAGTGGCGACGAGAGCGCCCAGCGAAAGCACCGCAATAAGCACGATGGTGAGGAACGATGCGGTTCGTCTGCGCAGCCGCCAGAAGACAAGGCCGAAGATGAGGCTGAAAGGCAGGAACACGCCAGCGAGGCTAAAGCCGCGGCCCTTGCTCGAGTTCATTGCCGATGTTCCGCCGCTAAGCGGCGAGTTGGTGTCGATGGTCAGTTGCGAAGTTGCAGTTCCGTTGGCCGCGAGTGCGACCGACGGTTTCACGAAGGTGCAGGTAACCCCCGCGGGAAGCGATGCGCAGCCCAGCGCGATGGTGTCAGAGAAACCGCCCACCGAGGCAATGTTCACCGCTACGGTGGCATTTTGCGAGGCAGCCATGCTGAGGGTATTGGGAGTGACGGTAAGACTGAATTGGGACGGCGCGCCATTGACGCTGACGGGAGCGGATTGCGATGGAGCGTGCAGGGAGTCGCCGCCATACGCGGCCACCACCTGGAAGGTTCCGTTGGGAAGGTTGGGAATAAGAGAAGCTACACCGCTGGAGTCGAGCGTGACCGATCCAATGGTATTGCCGTTGGTGGTGAAAGTGATGGTGCCGGTGGGTGTGGGCCCTTCACTGCCGGTGACCACGCCTACGAGCAACACCTGGGGAGGCGTGCCGGTAGTGGCTGTTGCAACCAGGTCAGTGGTGGTGGGAATGAGCCCGATGGTGAGGGTCACCGCAGGCGAGGTGCTGGTTGCGTTGTTTGCATCTCCGCTATAGACCGCGGTGATGGCATAAGTGCCAACTGCCAGGGATGAGTTGGTAAGGACCGCTGTGCCGTTGGTCAAGGTTTGAGGAGTTCCCAGAACCGTGGTGCCCGCCATGAAGGTGACTGTGCCCGTAGGCGCCACGCCGTTGCCGGTAACCTTGGCGCTGAAAGTAATGGTGCTGCCGACTGGCGCGGTGGTGGGCGTGACAGTGAGCGCGACGGCGGTCGCGGCGGTGTTGATGGTCAGTGTATAGGCAGCGGAGGTGCTGCCGCCGAGATTGGCGTTACCGGCGTAGGTGGCCACCACCTGATAGGTTCCCGCGGCGAGCGCTGGCTTGATGGTTGCCGTACCGTTGGTAAGAGTCGCAGTGCCCAGAGTCGTAGCGCCCGAGGTAAAGGTGACCGTGCCGGTGAGCAGCGACGCGTTTGCGGTGGAGGTGACGGTTGCGGTTATCGGTTCCGGCACCTGGGCGATGCCTGGATTTGGATTCGCGGTCACGGTGATGGATGTCGGCGTACCATTCACGACCTGGTTGTACGGAGGCGACGAAGTGGATCCTGAGAAATTGTTGTCGCCCAGATAGGTGACGGTGATGGGATGAGTGCCCACTGCCAGCGACGCGGTTTGGAATTGCGCGGTTGCGGGATTGCCGTTCAAAGTTCCGGTGCCGATCTGGGTACCGTTATCGAGGAAGTTGACCTTGCCTGAGGGCGCGATTGTAGTCGTTGTGCCGGGAGAGACTGTCGCAGTGAAAGTGACCTGGGTTCCATAGGTCGACGGATTTGGGGTCGAGGTGACTGAGCTGGTGGATGTGGTCTGAACGTCCTGGTTGAGCACCGCGGAGGTGCTGCCGAGAACGTATATGGTGGCATCGCCGCTGTACACCGCGGTGATGGGGTTGATGCCTAATGGCAGAGCGGCAGTTGCGTAGGTTACGATCCCGTTCGCGGGCAGCGCCTGGGGGGTGCCCAGAACGGTTGCGCCATTCATAAAGGTGACCGTGCCATCCGGCGTAACACTTCCTCCGCCGGTGACAGCTACGGTGGCAGTGAACGTGACGCTCTGGCCCGGAGCCGACGGATTTGCGCTCGAGGTGAGCGTAGTGGTTGTCACTTCATTCACGATCTGCGACAGGGCTGGCGCGCCGTTATCCGTCGAAGTGCTGGAGGTGTGGGAAGCATCTCCGCTGTAAGCCGCCACGATAATGTGCTGACCGACCGCAAGCGTCGAAATTGCGAATGTCGCTGTCGCCGAGGTCCCCGATGCGGTCACAGCAAGCCCGCTGACCAGCGTTGTCAGGGTGCCGTTGAACGTATCTGTAATTGCGACGGTTCCGTTCAGAGTGCCGGTGCCGGTAGTTATTTTGACCGTGAAGGTGACTTTCTGGCCGAAGTCTGAGGGATTGAGACTCGAAGCGATGGTGGTGGTAGTGGAGTTGAGCGCCTGGGCCTCGCCCACGATCTCGATGTTGAGCGGCGAACTTGGGGTCTGGCTGGTGACGTCGATATTCGGAAGGGGCGTAACAGGATTGCCAGTCACCGTTGGCGCGAATACCGCACCCACAATGCAAGGGTCGCCGACACCGAGAGAAGCGGTGGTGCTGCAGGTGGTGGTGCCGGCATCAACCTGGGCGTTGGCGGCGGGAGTGATGCCTGTGAGGTTGAGCGCCAGATTGCCAATGTTCTCAACTGTGACGAGCTGGGGCTGTGACGTTTGGCCAACGCGGATGACATTTGTAGCCGGCGGCGGCAGCAGGTCGACAATCGAAAGATTGCTCTGCATCTCCTGCACAACCATCTCGAGCGTGTCGCCGATGAACAGGTCACCCTGGCCGTCGAAGGCGAGGCCGACCGGTCCGTAAAAACTAAGCTGCGTAAACGGCGGGGCCTTGGGGAACTCGTAAGTCTGATTATTCGCTGTGCTGATAATGGTCTCGATATCCAGTGTGCCGACGCTCACCTTTCTGATGGCGTTGTTCTGGGTATCTGCAATGTAGATATTCTGTGCCGGGTCAATTGCAACGCCGGAGGGAGCAAAGAGCGTGGCGTTCTTGGCCAGACCTCCATCGCCCGTATAGGAAGCCGTGCCGGTGCCCGCAAAGGTGCTGATTGTGCTCGAACTGGTGACAACTCCGCTGGTTGCCGCCACCATGCGCACCCGATTGTGCGAAGAGTCAGGAATATACATGTCACCGGCTGCATCGAAGGCGACAGGATAGGGGTTGTCCAGGCCGGCCTGAAGGGCGGTGCAGCCGTCGCCCACTGCGCTGGAGTTCCCGCAGCCTGCAGCTTCTCCGGCAAAGGTGGTAATAACGCCGGAAGGCGCAATCATGCGAATACGGTTGTTGGAGGTATCGGCGATGTATAGATTCCCGAAGACATCCAGGGTGGCGCCTTGAGGCTGATTCAGAGTGGCTTGGGTGGCCGGGCAGCCGTCGCCCAGATTGTCAGTCTTACCGGCGCACAATCCGCTCGTGCCCGCCAGATTGCCGGCAAAGACCGTGATAAGGCCGGATACGGCGTTCACCTCACGAATCAGGTTGTTGCCAGAATCGGCGATATAGAGGTTTCCGGCGCCGTCAACCGTCACGCCGCCCGGACTGGAGAGAGTTGACAACCCGGCTGCGCAGCCGTCGCCAAATGTGTCTGTTTCGCCGGCGCAACCACCACCCCCGCCGGCGACGGTGATGATGATGCCTGCCGCCGTGCACTTTGATTGCGTGCCATTGATAATGCCGCTGGATGCGGCTGCGCAGACCATTCTCACCCGGTTATGCCCATTGTCGGCGATGTAGAAATTGCCGGCACCGTCAAATGCCAGACCCGAGGGAAGATAAAGCTCGGCCGATGTGGCCGCCCCGCCGTCACCCAAGACGCCCAGGTAGTCGCCGTTGCCAGCGAAGGTGGTTACGTAACCGGGGACAAATGCGGGCACGGGGCCGAGTCCGGTGCCATAAATAGTTGTGGACCCGATAAGGCTGCCGGTGCTGTCGTAAGCAGCGACCGCGCCCAGGCGCAGCCCCGGCGCCGTCGGTGTGAAGGTAACGCCGACATTACAGGTTCCGGAGGAACCGCTGGAGCAGGTGGTAAGTGCCGCATCAACGGTGAAGTCAGAACTCGGCTGGCCCAGGGTGAGCACGCTGGCAGTGCTGTATGTGCCGCTGATCGTGACGGGCACGGCTTGGCTGGTTGCCACGCCCACATTCTCACTGGTAAAGCCGGCCTGCGCACCTGCGCCTGAAGCTCCCAGAACCAGGACTGCCAAGGTAGCAACGCTTCGGAAGGCGATCCTGCTCCAGGCTGAGATCCCGGTTTTAGTGATCTGAATGGAAGAGACAAGGTTGGCAAAGAGAACACTTATGCGGCTCATGAAGCACTCCGTATCCAATAAACGGGCAATCAATTATTCTTGGATCGGCAGTCACGGCGCGGTCCAAGCACGACCGATCAACCGGGGAAACTGCTGATTCGTCAATCAAGGTACCTCTAGCTTTTGAACAAAGGTAACCGGCTCATATCTGCAAACGGTAACTAATGCTCGCATAATTTAGCAGCGAAAGGCCACAGGAAACAGGGGGATATAACCCGAAAGATGTAGTAATTACGCTGGTTCTCAAGGAAAGAAACCCGCCGAATGCGGAGGGCAGAGACGTGACAAAGCTATCGCAGAGGCGAGAGAGCCGACTGAGCCGAAGAATTGAGCGGGAAGGGGCCGCCAACGGAAAGGCTTTGCGGGGAAACAGGGTTGTTCCCGAACAGGCGATAGCGCGAAAAGCGGATGCGAAGGTGAGTGGGAGAAAGGATGGTGCGCCCGGAGAGATTCGAACTCCCGACCTAATGCTCCGGAGGCATTCGCTCTATCCAGCTGAGCTACGG
>JASHVU010000006.1 GCA_030044455.1 Acidobacteriaceae bacterium
AGAGTTGCACCCAGGGGACCGCAAAAAATGACGCATAACCCGTTTAGATTTCCATCTTTGGACGCGACCCATTGATTGTAATGCGTTTAATGGAAAACTTTTTCACGAACCGCATGAAAACAATCAAGTTATTTTCAGGGAATATTGGGGGGGTAGGCCCATGCCATCGCCTTGAAGCCAACCAATAGCAAACTCGAACCGGAAGCTGAGAGTTGCAGCGATTCCTGGGTTGCTATTTCGGGAAGCGATTGCCGCCGGCTTGCACGACAACAGAGTATGGCGCGATTTGCGCCGCAACCCGAAGGACTGGGGCCAGTTTTCCCCGTCTCTTTGTCGCTCGCCATTAGCAGACACCCGGTTTGAGTCGCTCCCCGCTTCGCGATCTGGACAAAATTGGCTCCCAGCGACGCCTACGCGAAAGTGAATAACAGGCTCGAAACACACTACACTGACCCAGGATTTGTTTTAGCCCGTTACCTCTGAATCAGGTTGTCGATGACAACTCGTGAGTAGCAGTGAAGGAGCAACAAGGTGATAGACGGAGTCATCCCCGGTCGCGGGATTGGAAGTGCAAATGCCAGCGAACTCCCGGAAACAGCGCCATCCGCCTGTCAAGTTCGTCCGGATGACAACCAGCGCTCAAGCCGATCTGCGTAGGTGCGGCTCGAGCGGTGCTCTGAACCGTCAGAGAGTTTCACCGTGAATTCGCGGTTATCGATGGATCGCAGCTCCGTGATGCCTTTTGACTGCACAATTCGGGAACGGTGGATGCGAAGAAACTTTGCCGGGTCGAGTCTCTGTTCAAGAGACGACATCGTCTCACGTACCAGGAAGGAATGGCCGTTGACGTGAAGTTCAACGTAGTCACCCGCGGCTCCAATCCACTCGACATCCTCCGCAATGACAATTTGAATGCGGGATCGGGTTTGCACCGTAAATCGGGATGCGTATTGATCGGGGACGCGGCCCAGCATTTTCATGACCCGCTGCGCCATGTCGGATTTCATTTTAGAGTCGACCAGATCGCGAGCTCGAACGACGGCTGTCGCGAATCGTGTGTCGTCCACCGGCTTCAACAGGTAATGCAGCGCATGAACATCGAATGCTCGCAAAACATGTTGCTCATACGCAGTTAGAAAAATCACGGCAGGCATGCTTTCAACGGGCAATGCGCGCAAAACCTCAAAACCGTCCATGCCCGGCATCTGGATGTCCAGGAATACAACATCCGGAGATCGTTCCAGAATCCTTTCCACTGCGGAATGCCCATCTGCGCATTCTCCAACTATCTCGACATCCTTGAATTTGCGTAGCCTGAGAACGACGCCACGACGCGCCAACGGCTCATCGTCGACGATTAGAGCGCGCATGTTGAAGCCTCCTGAAGGTTCCGAGCCCTGCGTAACGGCAATTCAAGCACCACTTCACAACCGCCCGCTTCAGGCCACCCGAGCGAGAATTCAAAATCGGCCCCATAAAGTGTTTTCAGCCGCTCCGATGTGTTTCCCAGACCGATTCCGTTTCGATTCCTGTCCTGCTCGACATCACCACGACGTCCGGAGTTCCCGATCACTATCCGTAGCTTGTCTGCATGCACTGCGCTCTCAATCGCAATCCGCCCACCCTCGACCAGAGGCGCCACCCCATAGCGCACTGCATTCTCAACCAGGGGCTGAAGCAACATGCTCGGCACCAGAGCATCCCGCGTTTCGTATGGAACGGCCATATCGATTTTCAGCCGCCCACCCAGCCTTGTTTGCTCGATCGCCAAGTACCCTTCGGTAAAGGTCAGTTCCTGAGAAAGGGTCACCTCTGCCGTGACCTCGGAATCCAGGCTGGTGCGCAGAAGATCTCCGATCTGAGCCAGCATCCGCGTGGCCGCAGGCGCATTTCCATCCAGAACGAGCGTGGAGACTGCATTGAGTGAATTGAACAGAAAATGGGGATTCAGTTGATAGCGCAACGCAAGCAGTCTTGCTTCTCGAACCTCTGATTCGGCTCGATGCAGCCTCTCCTTCTCCATACTGGATTGATGCCATTGCTTGATGCTGAAATACAGGCTGCACCACATGAAGAGAATGAAAAAAGACCACAATATAGTCGCAACCACAGCGTGCCAGGGCACGACGGGATGGAAAATCCGCAGGATCCAGCAGGCAATGCAGCCCGCGGGAATGGATGTGATCATGGCCGCTGCTGCGGCTTTCCATTCAAAAGCAATCCAGGACTGAGATTGTCGCAGCAACCGACGGCAAACTGGGCGCAGGGCAAAACTTCCCAGGAACATCAGGACAATAGGAAACGTCTCCACATCGATAGACACACGCTTCGTCAGAAAATTATGAATGGATTCCAGAAGGTTGAAAAAATAGAAGCATACCCATCCGATGATCTGGATTTGCCAGAAAGACCGCAAATTCAGGACGTTCTCTCGACGCATGAATAGATCTTAGCCCAGATAGTAAGTCGGGCGCTCCACGGCCTGGCGCATGTAACCCTCGGCTCATCGCATCTCTGAATCGCGTAGTGGATTAGATCCGGCTTGTCAACTTCAATGAGCTAGGCTCTGATCATTGCACGAATTCCGATGGATATCGCCGCGACGGATTAATGCAAACAATAGTTGATATCAACATATTCGTCAATTGCTGTGTCCCTTTTACAGGAATTCCCAGCCTGCTCGTGCATCGAGGCGAGAGGCTGAATGGAGGCCAGGATGTCTTTCCTTCAAGACTCGACTACAGTCCTACCGTCGCTTTCGCGTGCTGCAGCCGCTTCCCTGGTCATTGTCCTCGGTTGTAGCTCTTTAACCTCGCGGCTGGCGTGGGCGCAGGATGCCAAAACTGAATATCCCAACATGGCGCCGCTCGATCAGTATTTGATGGCGGATCGGAACGCTGAGATCGAGCTCGCACGGAGCGCGGCCCCCGCATCGATATCGGGCGATGCAGCAGTTCTCGTCCTTGAGAAAACTGGATACCAGACTGCGGATGAAGGGAAGAATGGCTTCACTTGCCTGGTTGAACGGTCCTGGATGTCTCCCCTCGACAACTCGCAGTTTTGGAATCCCCATTTGCGCGCACCTATCTGTTACAACCCCCCAGCCGTGCGCTCCATTCTCCCCTATACCATTCTCAGGACAAGGCTTCTGTTGAGCGGACTCACAAAAACCCAGATGGAGGAGAACATCCGGTCATTGGTTGCCGCAAGCCAGTTGCCCTTGCCGGAGCAAGGAGCGATGTCGTACATGATGTCGAAAGACCAGAATTTCGGCGATGGCGTTGGACACTGGCATTCGCATCTGATGTTTCATCTGCCCCGCAT
>JASHVU010000122.1 GCA_030044455.1 Acidobacteriaceae bacterium
TTCTAACTCCGCCAGCAACGCTGTTCTTCTTCCCTATGTTCCCTTTTGACGCGATCCTTTTCGATGTGGGCGGGGTCCTGCTGAGCAACGGCTGGGACCATGGCGAACGCGCGGCTGCGGCGGCGAAATTTGGCCTTGATCGTGCGTCGTTCGAGGCCCGGCATGACACGGTGGTGGATCCATGGGAAAAAGGCGAGATCGATTGGAATGCTTACGCTGACGCCGCGGTTTTCGACGAGCCGCGCCCATTTTCGCGCGACGAATTCTTCGCCTTCATTCTTGAGCAGTCTAAAGTTCTGCCCAACGGGGCCCTGGGAATCCTCGATGAATTGGCCGCATCCAAGAAATATATGGTGGGCTGCCTCAACAACGAAGCCCGCGAAACCAATGACTATCGTTTTGCTGCGTTCAGCCTGCGCCGGTACTTCACGGTTGCCTTCAGTTCCTGCTATGTAGGCCTGCGCAAGCCGCACGCGGAGATTTATTGCCGCGCAATCGACATTCTGGGCACACCGCCCGATCGGATTCTGTTTATCGATGACCGGCAGGAAAACGTTGACGGCGCATTCAAGGCAGGCATGAGGGGGATTCGATTTGAAGGCGAGGCGAAGTTGAGGGAGCAGTTGAAGGGGCTGAACGTCAGCTTCTAGCTGCCAGCTTCCAGCTACTCGCTTGATAGTGCTGAAGCGAGCCGAGCCAACAAGGCTAACGAATTTTGAACGACGAAGCGCAATCGATTCCAGGCAAGCGGCAATCATGGCGAGAACAAGCTAGAGGCTAGCAGCTGAATGGAGGTTACATGCAACTCGGACTTATCGGTCTTGGCAAGATGGGCGGCTTCATGGCGGAACGGCTGCGGCTGGGCGGCCACCAGGTTGTCGGCTTCGACTTCAACGCCGAAGCGGTCGCGAAACTCACCCAATCAGGCAATGTGGGTGCAAATTCTCTCGAAGTGCTTGTGCAAAAGTTGGAGGCCCGGAGAGCGATATGGATCATGGTTCCGCAGGGCAAGCCGGTGGATGACACCATCGCCAAGCTTGAACCTTTGCTGAATCCCGGCGACATTCTGATTGACGGTGGCAACTCTAATTACAAAGACTCCATGCGCCATTACAAGGAGATCACGGCCAAGGGATTTCAATTTGTTGACGTGGGAACGTCGGGCGGGGTGTGGGGCCTGAAAGAGGGCTACAGCATGATGGTGGGCGGCGACAAGGAGACGGTGGAATATCTGCGCCCCATCCTGGAGACACTGGCGCCGGCGGCCGATCAAGGCTGGGGACACGTTGGCCCGGCCGGCTCGGGCCACTTTGTGAAGATGATTCACAACGGGATTGAGTACGGCATGATGCAGGCCTACGCCGAGGGATTTACGATCCTTGAGAAGAAGGAAGAATTCGACCTGGACCTGCCGCAGATTTCGCAGATATGGCGCTACGGCAGCGTGGTGCGCAGCTGGCTGCTCGATCTTACTGCCGACGCGCTCGCGAAGAATCCAACCCTTGAAGGGCTCGAGGCTTTCGTCGAGGACTCCGGCGAGGGACGCTGGACGGTGATTGAGGCGATCGATCTGAACGTGTCGGCACCCATTATCACGGAATCTTTGATGCGGCGCATTCGCTCGCGAGAGGAAAATAACTTTACCGATCGGATGTTGGCCATCATGCGCAACGAGTTTGGCGGCCACGCGGTGAAAAAAGGCTGAAGGCAGCTGCCGGCTTCTAGCTAATAGCTGCTAGCTTTATCGTTGCTAGAGCGTACTTTGAGCGACAGGGCGATGGAGAAGCGGCGCGTGCAATTCTAATCGGTTTTAGTTTCTGAAGAACGGCTTCCGCGTTTGCAGGATGAAGCTAGAGGCTGGAAGCCAGGAGCTAGAAGCTAAGGAGAACTACATATGGCGACGATACAGATGAAGGTGCGGCCCGAGGATCTTTCCCAGGTGGAGAAGGGCGGCGAGCGCATTCCCGACCCCGGCATCCTGGTCATCTTCGGCGCTTCAGGCGACCTGACGAAGCGCAAGCTTCTGCCTGCGCTCTACCATCTGCGCCAGAACAAGCTGCTGCCCGCGAACTTCGCTATTGTCGGGGTGGCGCGCCGGCCGCTGGGCGATGAGTTCGCGGCTGACATGAAAGAAGGGATCGTTGAATTCGGCGGCGGCGATGCATCCGATCCAATCCTCGACGAATTTGCGAGCCACATCAGTTACTATGCGCTGAAATTCGACGACCCGGCGGAATATGCCGGACTGAACGCTGAGCTCGACCGAATCGACAAGGAAAAGAACATCGGGGGCAGACGTCTGTTCTACCTGGCCACCGCCCCGGAATTCTTTGCCGGCATTATCGAGAACCTGGGCGCGCAGGGCATGGCTCAGCCCGAACAGAACCAGGTGGCCATCGTGATCGAGAAGCCCTTCGGTCACGATCTTGACTCGGCGCGCGAATTGAATCACAAAGTGAACGCGGTATTTCATGAGAGCCAGGTATTCCGCATCGATCACTACCTGGGCAAGGAAACGGTGCAGAACCTGCTGGTCTTTCGCTTCGCCAACGGCATTTTTGAGCCGATATGGAATCGCAACTTCATTGACCACGTGCAGATTACCGTGGCCGAGACGCTGGGAGTTGAGGGGCGCGGGCCGTTTTACGAGAAGGCCGGAGCCCTTCGCGATGTCGTCCAGAATCACATGATGGAGCTTCTGTCGCTGGTGGCTCTGGAGCCGCCTTCGAGCTTTGAGGCAGAGAGCGTGCGCCGCGAAAAACTCAAAGTGTGGCAGGCCATTCCGTCCATTCCGATTTTGAATGCAGTGCGCGGGCAGTACGGTCCGGGCATCGTTCAAGGCGAACATGTGATCGGCTACCGCGACGAGGAACGCGTGAATCCTGAATCGGGCACCGAGACCTACGCCGCGCTCAAGCTGCAAATCGAAAACTGGCGCTGGGCGGGCGTGCCGTTTTATATGCGCGCCGGCAAGCGCATGCGCAAACGGGCCACGGAAATCACCATCCAGTTCAAGCAGCCGCCGCTCTTGATCTTTAACCGTATGAAGTCGAGCGGCCCCTGCCAGGAGATTCAGCCCAACCTGCTCTCGATCCGCATCCAGCCCGATGAGGGCATTGCGCTGCGCATGGGCGCCAAGGTGCCCACCAGTTCGCAGATGTCGGTTTGCCCGGTGTACATGGATTTCGACTACGAATCCGCATTCGGCAAATCGAGTGCCAACGGCTACGAGCGGCTGCTGCTCGACGCCATGCTCGGCGACCAGACGCTGTTCAGCCACCGCGACGGTGTTGAGACCAACTGGGCGCTGTACACACCTATCATCGAGGCCTGGGCAGCCAAGAAGCCTGAAGTGTTCCCCAACTACTTTGCCGGCACCTGGGGCCCGGAGTGCAGTGACCGGCTGCTGGAAAAGGGCGACCATGTGTGGCGAAACGAGCTGGGGCGGAAGGCATGAAGGCAGGGTCAGAAATCCCGCTTAGGCGAGCTGAAATCCATTCAGGTGTTTAGCTGCATTCTGGTCAAACGTGAGAGTCGCCGAGCAGCCTCTCCAGATTCCGAGGCTTCCGATCAACGCATCTTCGAAGGTTCCACGCCCATTTCTCAGTGCAACCACGGCCTCGTAGACTTCCTGCTCGTTCTGAATTTCAAGGGTATCGGCAGCCAGGATCATTTCGATGTGGTCGGCAATCTGCCAGCGCGTGCGCTTGTACAAGCTTCCAAGAACCCACACGATTTCGAGCACCGAGACAAGGCTGATAAATCCGGGATCCTGCTGCGTCATGCGGCGCTCGACGATCTCAGTCGCCCGCAATGATTGCGCCGGATCGTCCTGCAATAGGTAGCGCAAAAGCACGTTCGTATCGAGTCCAATCATTATCAGGTCCGATCATCTCTTTCGCCGGAATCTTTCCGTGGCGCCTGCCTCAACTGCCCGATCGACTTCTTCAAGCGACACCGTCCGCCCCAGCCCGGGTACGCTGCCTTTCAGCCGCTTGGTCGGAATCCTGGGCAGAATGATCACGCCGTCGGGGTGGAAGAAGAATTTGAACCGGTCTCCCGGCTTTATCCGCAATTTCTCACGAACTGCTTTAGGAATCGTGGCCTGCCCCTTACTGCTTAGCGTGGCTTCCATGCTGAAACTCCTCTTTACATTTTAGCAAAAGTAAAGGATCCGGCTAAAGCTTGCGCCGATAGCGTAGCTCGTTGACCGCTATTCCCCATATCTTCTGAGTGCGCTCCTGGCCGTCGGGTTGCCAGCCATCAACTGTGTAAAAGCGCTCTGCCCGGACGTTCCCTTCCATGACCCAGAGAATCGCTCGCTGAAATCCAAGCTTTACAAGGCGCGCACGTGCGGCTTTGATCAGTTCCGCGCCGATTCCGCTGCCCCAGCGGTCGGGGTCGACGTAGATAGCGTAGAGTTCGCCGCAGCCTTGGGCGTCGTCATCACGAGCCGGACCGGTGGATGCGAATCCGACGATGAGGCCGTTGTCATCGGCCACGATCGTGAAGGGCTTGGCGGGATCGGGGTTTTCGAAGGTGTAGCGGGCAGCGCGGTCCTCGGGCTTGAGCCCGTCGAGGTATGCGGCGGGGAGCAATCCACGATAGGCTGACTGCCACGTGCGCACGTGGACTCGCGCCACATTCATCGCGTCCTGCACCCTGGCCGCTCGAAGCAACATGCCTGAGTATGGCACGGGCTCGCGAGGGGCCGACGCCGCAACAAGAACCGGCGGACGGTCGAAGATAAGGTCTATGTGGAAAAGCGATTTCAAGCGCAATTCTCAATAAGCCAAGTCTAATCAAGTAAATACATTTGCAGATTAATTCAATC
>JASHVU010000123.1 GCA_030044455.1 Acidobacteriaceae bacterium
GGTGTTGGTTTGAGTATCGGCAAGGATCTTGTAGACATGCCCATTCAACTTGAACATGAAAACTGCCTCGCGCGAGTTGAGTGTTGTCCCTTTGGTGGAATCGAGGACAGTGCCTTTGGCGGTTGTGACCAATGCCATTTATAAACCTCCTGAGACGGGGAGCAGGGGCGAGTATGGAGCGTACCGAATGCGCTCTATTCCGCTAGTGGTTATATCACACTCCATTGAGGTGTCGGCTAATCCCCGTGCTTTGCCGCGGCGGCGCCGAAGATCGCTCGCCTCATGAGACGCGGCCCTGTCAATGAATAGCGTCTTCAGCGTATTCCCAACCCCAAACCGTAACCCGGCTGGTACCCGATCGAGTCCGCACACACCAAAGAGGAATTCCGGAAGGGCGGGCGAAAGCATAGAGTGAATATATGAAGGGCGGGTACCTCCTCAGATTCAATCCTGTCCGTTTCTTTCCCGCTGCGTTTCGTTCTTTGTGGAACGCCTTGGCTTTGCTTTTGTGCGCGCTGACGGTGGTTCAACTGGTGCCGGCCCAGACAAGTTCAGCCACCGACGCCAAACCTGCGAAGGAACCGGCCAACTCCACGCCGGCCACATCGAAAAAACCTCGCCCGGCAACGGCACATAAAAGTACGTCCAGGAAAAGGACCACCGCAACGACCTCTTCGCATCGCCGGCCTGTCCATCATGGCAGCCGCGCTGCCCGCATGGCCCATACCGCTCGCATTCATCGGGCATTTGTTGCCTCAACCGAGCTGCGCCCCATGGCCCAGCAGCTTGCCCTGCTGCGCACGCCCGAGGCTTATCAAGGAGTGACGGCCTATGCGCACAACCACACCGGCGAAGCCGCCGCGGCTGCGTATCTCGCACTCGGCCACGCCTACCTGCTCGACAAGCGCTATGCCGAGGCCTCGTCAAACCTGGCGCTGGCGCGCAACAGCGGCCAGGAGCTGGCGGACTACGCTGATTTTCTAGGCGCCCAGGCCAGCCACGATGCCGGCGACGATAGCGCGGCTGAAACCCTGCTGAAAGGCTTTGCCGACCGCTATCCCGACAGCATTTTTGTTGACCGTGAACCGGAACTCGAAGCCAACGTCCTGCTGTCGTTGAACAATCCGGCTGCGGCGCGAGAGGTTCTGGTGAAGGCCCAGGACACAGGCGCCGCTGACCGAGTGGCCTACCAGTTTGCTGAAGGCCAGGTTGCCAACGCGCTCGGCGAGAAGCAGGCGGCCATCGACATTTTCAAGAAGGTCTTGCTCTCCCATCCGCTCAGCCCCGAGGCGCAGTACGCTCGCGCCAAGCTCACCGAGGCTGGAGCCGAATCGACATTGACGGTGGCCGACCTGCGCAGCCTGGCCGACGCGTATTACAACGCCGGGCACTATGGAGACGCGCTGGAACAGTACCGCGTGCTTTCGCGCTCAGCCGAGGTGAGTGTCCCGGACCGCAACGGCTTTGCCGTGGCCCAGGCTGCGTGCGAGTTGAAACTGAAGCGCCTAACCACCGTGGAAGCGGAGGCGCTGCCCGACAGCAACGACGAAAACGGCGCGAGGCGGCTCGACCTGCTGATGGAACTGGCGCGCGACCGCGACGACGAAGCCGATCAGCAGCGCATCGTCACTGAGATGGAAGCGCGCTTCCCGCGCAGCCCGTGGCTCGAAGAGGCGCTCTTCTCCTCGGGCAATATGTACATGCTCAAGCGCGACTATCCCCGCGCCGTTGAGAACTACAGCTACCTGGCCGCGCATTTTCCCGAGTGCAAGGACGCACCGGCGGCTCACTGGCGCGCGGGATGGCTCAGCTATCGCCAGGATCTGTTTACTGAGGCTGCGCGCATCTTCGACGAGCAGATCAGGCTCTATCCATCGGCTCCGGAAACCGTCTCTGCGCTTTACTGGCGCGGCCGCCTCTACGAGTCAGTTGACCACGACCCCGCGCGCGCCGCGGCCAACTACCGCGCCATCGTCCGCGCCTATCAGCACTACTTCTATGCGCAGATGGCGCGCGACCGGCTAACCGAGCTGGGTAAGTTGACACCGGCCACCGAGCCGCAGCTCGACAAGTTCCAGCCGCTTCCCGAACCGAAGCTCGTGGACACATTTCCAACTGACAGTCCGCACCTTGCCAAGGCGCGGCTGCTTGCCAATGCCGGCCTGAATGAATACATTGCCGACGAAATCAAGGCCGATCCCAATTCCGCTTCGTGGAGCGCGCTGGCCGAGGCGCAGATCTATGCCAGCTACGGTGAGAACTTTCGCGCCTTGCGTGCGCTCAAAAGGGCGTTGCCTTACGCCTCCACCGCGTCCATTGACTCGATCCCGCTCGCCTATTGGCACATCCTTTTTCCCGAGCCTTATTGGGAAACCATCAAGGCCGAATCGGCGAAGAATAATCTTGACCCGTACCTGGTGGCCTCGCTCATCCGCCAGGAATCGGAGTTTGACCCATCGGTAATTTCGTATGCCAATGCTTACGGGCTCATGCAACTTCTGCCCTCGGTGGGCAAGGCCATGGCGCGTGAAGAAGGCCTCACCCACTTTCAGACCTTTCAGCTGCTCGACCCCGATACCAACATTCGCCTGGGCACACGCTACCTGCGCCAGATGCTGGACCGCTTTGGCGGCGTGGAAGAGTACGCGCTCGCCGCCTACAACGCCGGCGATTATCGCGTCGCCGACTGGCAAGCTGCCGGCCCTTATCACGGCATCGATGAGTTTGTTGAGTCGATTCCGTTTACGCAGACCCGGGAGTACGTCGAAGCGATTCGACGCAACCAGGAAACCTACAGAGACATCGACGACTTTGCACGAACGCATTCGCACGTGGGCATGCAGGCTGCAAAATAGCGGTTTGCGATTTTTGAACGTCTAAGGATCGATTGGCTAACTCCAGGGCCGCATCGTCGCATTTGGTATATAGGTGTCGGACCCTTTTGGGGAATGCGAACGATGATGAGAGGGAATCCCGCTCGATAATAGTTGCCAACGATTTCGATTGACGAGTGACGGTACGAACGGCAAAACTTGATTTCCAAAAGAGGGACCACGACCCCTCTCCATTCGTAGCTGCTGCTCTTGCAAGAAGACGGCCGTCCCGGCATGATCGGAACGGCTTGGTTACATCAATCCACTCGGAGGGAAGGATGTCAGCCGACTTGCAGTTCCTTGAAGAATGGATTCCCGAAAGAATGGACCCTGGGACGGTTTTCATGCTTGAAAACCAGTCCAAGCTTGGCCAGGCGCAGAATCCCTACGTGGCCGTAATGTCGTGCCCGCGTTGTGGAACGCTTGGGCTGATTACCCGCCGCCAGCTTTATTGCGGAGAGATGATGATCTGCGGCGGCGACGTCTGTTCGGCCGAGTACCGGCTTGATGGCGAGAATATCTGCTACCGGCAGTCGCAGTAGCACATGCCACTGACCACCGCTCACCATGCGCCCCTCACGGCCTTCACTGCTGCAGCTTGTAATCGCTGTTGGGCACCTTGGCAGTCACCTGCGCTGGAGTCGGCAACTGGCTGTGGTCCCATCCGCCGCCCAATGCCTGCACCAGCTGAACCGCCGACATCATCTCTTCAACCTCGAGCGAATTGAGCTCCTGCTGATCACTGAGCACCGTCGTCTGAGCTGTCACCACATCCACGTAGGGGTCGACGCCCGAATTGTAGCGCTCGGTTTCGAGATCGAGGAATTGCTGCGCCGATTGCAAAGCGTTCTGCTGGTCGATAATCTGCTGCGAGTAAATACGCGTGGCAACCAGGGAATCCTCTACCTGCTGGAATGCCGTCAGCACGGTCTGCCGGTAACCGGCCAGGTCTGCATTATAGGTGGCCGAGTATTGATGCAACGCTGCGCGGTACAAGCCGCCATCGAAGATGACCTGCGAGGCTGAAGGGCCGATCGACCAGATGCGGCTCGGCCAATCGAACAGGTGCTTCAGCACCGAGGATTCAAATCCGCCGCTGGCAGAGATTGTCACCTGCGGAAAGAACGCGCCGTAGCCGATGCCGATCTCGGCATTCGCCGCCGCCAGGGAGCGCTCAGAGGATGCAATGTCGGGACGGCGCTCCGCAAGCTGCGAGGGAACGCCCGTGGGAATTGGGGGAGCTGTGTAGATCATCGGTTTGACCGGAATCGAGAAGTCGGTGGGAATCTTGCCCAGCAGTACCGCTATGGCATGTTCATATTGCGCACGCAACAGACCTACATTCACCGCGGAGGCTTGTGCGGCTTGAAGCGTGCTTTTGGCTTCAACAACCGAAATGAAGTCGCCCGTTCCCGCATCATACGCACCCTGGTTCGCATCCAGCGCCTTCTGGTCGGCTACCACGGTATCGTTCAGAATCTTCTGCAGCATGTCCTGGCCGCGAATTTCAAAATAGTACTCGGCCAGGCTGGCCTGCTCGGTAAGCTTCTCCACTTCAAGGTCGGCTTCAGTTGCCTGGGCTGTGTATTGAGCCTCGCGCACCTGGTTCCTGATCTTGCCCCAGAAGTCGGGGGTCCACGACACATCGAGCGGCGCCGACCAAATCGATGACGATTGTCCCGTATTGGCCTGCGAAGAGTGTTGCAGATTGCCCGAACTGCGCGAGCGGTTCCAACTGGGGCCGGCTGTGATTGTGGGCCAGTACTGGGCGCGCGCTTCTGCGATTTCAGCGCGCGCCGCCATGAAGTTCTGAAAGTCCTGCTTCAGATTCTCGTTATTAACGTTGAGCTGTTCCTCGAGCGCATTCAGTTCGGGCTCGTTGAAGATCTTCCACCAGTTGCCGCGAATCATCGCGTCCTGCGGGCTGGCGACCTTCCATCCGGGCTGGTCCTGGAAGTTGACAGTCGACTCCTTGTAGTTGGCTGCGGTCACGGCCGGCGGCGCAGGAGGTTGATAACGCGGGCCGATGTGGCAACCCGCGGCAAGCGCCACCAATCCAAGCGCTGCGGCAGGAATGGTAAACGGGACTCGAATTCTCAAATCAGGCATGGCAAGCCTTCCTCATCTTCACGATGCAGTTCCTTCGGCCGTCGCGGGCCGCAGGCCCCGCTCCCGGTTAAGCGCCCACAGGCGCATCCGGTCCATCAACAGATAAATCACAGGCGTGGTATAAAGCGTCAGCGCCTGACTGAGCATCAGGCCGCCCACAATCGTGATGCCCAGCGGGCGGCGCAGCTCAGAGCCTGTACCGGTTCCAAACGCAAGGGGCAGCGCGCCCATGATGGCCGAAAACGTGGTCATAAGAATCGGCCGGAAGCGCAGCATGCAGGCTTCGAATATGGAATCGCGAGTATTCATGCCCTCGTTGCGTTCGGCCTGCAGCGCAAAATCGATCATCATGATCGCGTTCTTCTTCACGATGCCGATGAGCAGGATGATGCCGATGATGGAAATGACATTCAGGTCCATCTTGAAGAGCATCAGCGCCAGCATCGCGCCTACGCTGGCCGAGGGCAGCGTTGAAATGATGGTGATGGGGTGAACCAGGCTCTCATACAGAATGCCGAGCACGATGAACACCGCAAGTAGTGCCGTGACGACAAGATACCCCTCTGATGCCAGCGAGTCCTGATAGGCCTGCGCCGTTCCAGCGAAGAAACCCCGCACGGTTCCGGGCATGCCCAGCCGCTGCTCCATCTCGGTCACTTCGCGCGTGGCGTCGGAGAGCGACATCCCATTGGCCATGTTGAACGATACGGTCACCGACGGAAATAGGCCGGTATGATTGACCTGCAGCGGTGTGGTATTTGAAGCCGCCTTCATTGCACTCATCAGCGGCGATATCCGATTGATCCCCGCGGTGGTCGACGTCCCGCTGGCCGACGAGCCCCCGGGAGTGATGTAAACATTCTTAAGCCCGTTGGGATCCTGCCAGTATTGGGGCGCAACTTCCATCACCACGTAATACTGGTTCAGCTGCGTGTAAATTACCGAAACCTCAGACTGTCCAAACGCCGAGTACAGCGCCGAATCGAGCGATTGCGAGGTTTGCCCCAGCCGCGCCGCTGTGGTGCGGTCGTAGTTGAGCAGTTCCTCCAGGCCGCCGTTCTGCTGGTCGGTGTTCACATCCTGCAAGCCGGGCAGCTTTTTCATCTGCGCCAGCAATATCGGTCCCCAATGCGCCAGAAGGTCAACACTGTCGCTCTGGATGGTGTACTGGTAGAGCGCTGCGCTGGATCGCCCGCCGATGCGCAGGTCCTGCACCGGCTGCAAGAATGCCGAGGCAATGGGCAGTGCGTTCATCTTGGGCCGCAGACGGTTGATGATATCCATCGCCGAGGTCTGGCGCACGGCGCATCCGGGCTGGGCCTCAGGACATTGATGTCCAATCGGCTTGAGTGCGACGTAGATGAATCCGCCGTTGCTGGACCCGTTGCCCCCCGTGTAGGCATTGGCGTGAGCCACGGCATGATCCGATTTGATGATTTGCATCAGCTTTTGAACGGAGAAATTCATGAGCGGAAACGATGCATCCTGGGGGCCCTGCACCATTCCCACCATCGCGCCGGTATCCTGCTGCGGGAAGAAGCCCTTGGGAATCCTGTAAATGACCACAAAATTAAGCGCGACGGTCAGCAGGAACACAATCAGCATCAGGAGCGGGTTGTCGAGCACCCAAAGCAGCGATTTGCGGTAGATCCACAGCAACCCGTTGAATGCCGATTCGCTGGCCCTCGAAAAGACGTTATGTTTCTCATCTTTGTCATGCGCCCGAAGCAAGTGGGCACACATGCAGGGCGTAGTGGTCAGCGAGATCACCATCGAGATGAGGATTGCGGCCGAAAGCGTGATGGCGAACTCGCGAAAGAGCCGGCCGACGATGCCGCCCATCATGAGAATCGGAATGAACACGGCAATCAGCGACATACTGATGGAAAAGACCGTAAAGCCGATCTCCTGGGCGCCCTTCAGCGCGGCCGCAAAAGGCTCCATGCCGGTCTCGAGATGGCGCGTGATGTTCTCCATGACCACGATCGCATCGTCAACCACGAATCCCGTAGCGATGGTGAGGGCCATCAGCGACAGATTGTCGAGCGAGAAGCCAAACATGTACATTACCGCGCAGGTGCCGATGAGCGAAGTGGGCACTGCCACGGCGGGAATCAGAGTAGAGCGTGGGCTGCGCAGGAAAATGAACACCACCAGCACCACCAGGACGATGGAGCCGGCCAGGGTTTTCTCTACGGTGGCAACCGATGCTCGAATCGTGGTGGTTCGATCCAGGACGAGAGTCGTGTTGATTCCGTTGGGAAGCACTGCCTCGATAAATGGCAACTGTGCCTTCACGCGGTCGACAGTCTGGATGATGTTGGCCCCGGGCTGACGGAAGATAATGATGAAGATGGCGCGGCGGCCGTCCATGTAGCCAGCGGTTCTGATGTTCTGAGTGGAGTCCACAACATCGGCTACATCCTCAAGCCGTACGGCAGCGCCGTTGTGGAAACCGACAATAAGAGGCCTGTATTCTTCCGCCTGCGAAATCTGGTCATTGGTGATGATGTCTTCGGTTACGCCGTTGTCTGAGAGCTGGCCGCGCGGCGAGTGCGAGTTCTGCAGACTGAGCACGGACTGGATGTTGGAGAGCGTGAGCCCATAGCTTTCGAGCTTGGTAGGGTTGACCTCAACTCGGACTGAGGGCGTTGCGCCGCCGCCCGCGAAGACCTGTCCCACGCCCTGGATCTGCGAGAGCTTCTGCACCAGAATGGTAGACGCCAGGTCGTAGATCTTCGTAACGTCGTATTTGTTTGAGGTCATGCCGAGAATCATGATTGGCGCGTCGGCGGGATTCACCTTGCGATACGAGGGATTCGAAGGCAGATTGGTGGGCAGATAGGTTCGGGCGGCGTTGATGGCGGCCTGAACGTCGCGCGCCGCGCCATCGATGTTGCGGCTGAGGTCGAACTGCAAGGTCACGTTGGTCGAGCCCAACGAACTCGACGAGGTCATCTCGGTGATGCCGGCAATGTGGCTGAACTGCCGTTCCAGCGGCGTCGCCACCGATGCCGCCATGATCTGCGCGCTGGCGCCAGGCAGACTGGCGCTCACGCTGATGGTGGGGAAATCCACCTGCGGCAGCGGCGCCACCGGCAGGACTGAAAACGCGATTGCGCCGGCCAGACCCACGGCAATGGTCAGCAGCGTCGTGCCCACCGGTCGCCGGATGAATGGTGACGACAGGCTCATGCGCTCTCCGTGCCCGGCTGCGGTGTCCCCTTCATCTGGCCGCCGGATGGTTTGCGCCCGGTGATTCGCAGTGCCAGGCGATCGAAGAAGACGTAAATCACCGGCGTAGTGTAGAGTGTCAGGATCTGGCTCAACAGCAAACCGCCAACCATGGCGATGCCCAGCGGCCGACGCAACTCCGAGCCGTATCCTGTACCTGCGGCCAGCGGAATGCCGCCCAGCAACGCGGCCATGGTGGTCATCATAATGGGCCTGAAGCGCAGCAGGCTGGCCTCGAAGATGGCTTCGGTGGAGTCCTTGCCGTGTTCGCGCTCGGCCTCAAGCGCAAAGTCCACAATCATGATGCCGTTCTTCTTCACAATTCCGATCAGCAGGATGATGCCGATGATGGCAACCACGCTCAAATCCTGCCGGAACAGCATCAGCGCCAGCAGTGCGCCCACTCCGGCCGAAGGCAATGTGGAAAGAATGGTGATGGGGTGAATGAAGCTCTCATACAGTACGCCGAGCACGATGTAGACCGTGACCAGCGCAGCCAGAATCAGCAATGCTTCGTTTGAAAGGGAGTTGTGAAACGATGCCGCGGTACCTTGAAAATCAGCCTGAAGCGAGGGAGGGAAGTGAAGGCCTTGGGCCACGTCATCAATCTTTGAGATGGCCGTTCCCAGAGATGCATTCGATGCCAGGTTGAATGAAACCGTGACCGACGGGAACTGTCCCTGGTGGTTAATTGAGAGAGCCTCGGTGGTCTGCGTCGCTCGGGTGAAGGCGTTCAGCGGGATCGCATTCGCTCCTACTGAGGCGACGGCTGTATTGGCCGACGCTCCTGCCGTCGTGCCGGCCAGCACGGTGGATGACGGGTTGACGACCCCCGAAGAAGGCGTGTATTTGACCGAGGTTGTAAGCGCGTTGGAACCCGCTGCGGCCGAAGAGGAAGTGGAAAATGAGTTCACCGCGCTCGCACCGCTGGCGCCCGTTGAAGCGCTCGACTGAATGTAGAGATCGCCCAGATTGTTGGGATTCTGCTGCCACTGCGGAGCGGTCTCAAGAACCACGTGATACTGGTTGAGCTGCGTGTAGAGCGTGTTGATCTCGCGCTGGCCATAGGCATCGTACAGCGTACTGTCAATGGTGGTTGGCGCAATGCCCAGCCGCGAGGCGGTTACGCGATCGATCTCAAGCTGCACGGCCTTGGCGCCGGTTTGCTGGTCGGTGGCCACGTCTTCGAGCTGGGGCAGCTTCTTGAGTTGCGTCACAAACTTGTTGGTCCACTCATTCAACTCGTCGGTGTCGGGATCTTCAAGCGTGTATTGGTACTGCGTGCGGCTCACTCGGTCGTCCACCGTGATGTCCTGCACCGGTTGCATGTAGAGATGAATTCCCCGCACCTGAGCCAGGCTGGTTTGCAGCCGCCTGATCACGTCGGAAGCGCTCACATGACGCCGCTCATCGAGCGGCCTAAGGTTAATCGAGAAGCGGCCGCTGTTGAGCGTGGTGTTGATGCCGTCTGCGCCGATAAAAGATGAGAGGCTTTCAACCGCCGGATCCTGGAGAATGATTTTTGCAAGCTCTTTCTGCTTCTCAGCCATGCCCGCGAATGAGATCGATTGGCTGGCCTGCGAAATGCCCTGAATCACACCCGTATCCTGCACCGGAAAGAAGCCCTTGGGAATGACGATGTAGAGAAAGACGGTAAGAACCAGTGTGGCCGCGGCCACCAATAAAGTAATCGTCTGGTAGCGCAGCACCACCCGCAGAGTGCGGCCATAGAACGCAATCATGCGGTCGAACACGCCTTCAGACCAGCGGTAGAATCGGGTCTGTTTCTCCTCGGCGTCGTGGCGCAGAATCCGCGAGCACATCATGGGTGTGAGCGTCAGCGAAACCACTGCTGAAATCAAGATAGTCACTGCCAGCGTAACGGCAAACTCACGAAACAGGCGTCCGACCACGTCGCTCATAAACAAGAGCGGAATGAGCACGGCGATCAGCGACACCGTCAGCGAAATGATGGTGAATCCGATCTGCTCCGCGCCGGTCAATGCGGCCTCGATCGGCTTCATGCCTTCCTCGAGAAATCGGCTGACGTTTTCGATCATCACGATCGCGTCGTCAACTACAAAGCCGGTGGAAATGGTGAGCGCCATCAGCGACAGGTTGTCGAGCGAGTAGCCCAGCAGATACATCACCGCAAAGGTGCCAATCAACGAAAGCGGCACAGCGACAAATGGGATGACGGTGGCGCGAATGCTGCGCAGAAAAAGAAAGATAACCACCATCACCAGGGCGATGCTCAGCCCCAGTTCAAATTCCACGTCGTCTACCGAGGCGTTGATGCTGGTAGTCATATCCGTAAGTGGCGTGACCTTGATCGAAGCGGGAAGATTCGCTTCAAGCTGCGGCAGCACTTTTTGGATGGCGTTGACCACCTTGATCGTATTGGCGCCCGGTTGCCGCTGGATATTGAGAATCACCGCCGGCGTCATGTTCATCCATGCCGCCTGTTTTGTGTTCTCGACTCCATTTACAACGTTGGCTACATCCTTGACCAGGACCGGAGCGCCATTGGAATAAGAAATCACAACGTTCTTGTAATCGTCGGCCTCGGTGATCTGATCGTTGGCGTCGATCTGGAAGTCCTGGCGCGGCCCGTCGAAATTGCCCTTCGCGGAGTTGACGCTCGCCTGCACCAGGGCCGTGCGCACGTCCTCCATGTTCAGGCCATAGGAGGAAAGCTGGACCGGGTTCACCTGGATGCGCGTTGCCGGCTTTTGCCCGCCGCTGATGCTCACCAGACCCACGCCGGCCAACTGCGAGAGCCGCGGCGCAAGACGCGTATCCACCATGTCTTCAACCTCTGAAAGCGGCATGCTGTCAGACGTGACGGCCATGGTGAGGATGGGCGCGTCGGCGGGATTGGTCTTGTTGTAGACCGGCGGCACCGGCAGGTCGGAAGGCAGGAACGACTGGCCCGCGTTGATCGCCGACTGCACTTCCTCCTCGGCAATATCCAGCCCCAGCGACAGGCTGAACTGCAACACGATGACCGATACGCCCCCGGCGCTCGTCGAGGTCATCTGGCTCAGCCCCTGCATCTCTCCAAACTGGCGTTCCAGCGGCGCCGTCACCGTGGTCGCCATCACGTCGGGACTCGCGCCGGGATAGAAAGTCAGCACCTGAATGGTCGGATAGTCAACTTCGGGCAGCGCCGAGATCGGCAACTGAGTGTAAGCGACAATTCCCACCAGCAGGATTGCGGCCATTAATAGCGAAGTTGCAACCGGCCGCAAAATAAATGGGCGCGACGGACTCATGGAGCTTCTTCCTCGGTCGTGCCGGTCGTGGGCAGCGCCACTTTGGATTGATACACCTGAGCGCCGTCAACGAGTTTCTGGAAGCTGCTGTCCGCCACCACCGCGCCCGGCTCGATTCCCTTGTTGATGACTGTGTTCCCGTTGTCTGAGAGCCCCACCTTAACGTTCGTCATCACCGCCTTGGCTCCCTTGGGCGCATTGGGGTTCTGAATGAGGTACACGAAATCGGTGGCGCCGTTATGCTGCACCGCCGACGAAGCTACCAGCGTCTGGTTGTTAAGAGTTTTTACCAGCAGGCGCGTATTCACAAACTGGTTGCCGAAGAGGAATCCCTTGGAGTTGGCAAACGATGCGCGCAGCTTCACCGTTCCTGTCGTGGTGTCGATCAGGTTGTCGACCGTGAGCAGCTTGCCGGTATCGAGTAGTTTTTGCTGGGTGCGGTCATAGGCTGTAACGGTGAGCGCTTTGCCCCCGTGCATCTGCTCAAGCACCTGCGGAAGGCTGTCTTCAGGCAAGGTAAAGATCACGGTGATTGGCGAAGTTTGTGTCACCACAACCAGAGGCGTTGTGGTTGAGTTTGCGGTCACCAGGTTGCCGGGATCCACGATGCGCAGGCCCACGCGGCCATCAATCGGCGAAGTCAAGTGGCAGTATGCAACCTGCACCTGGTCGTACTTCACCGTGCCCTCGTCGTTCTTCACCGTGCCCTG
>JASHVU010000124.1 GCA_030044455.1 Acidobacteriaceae bacterium
ATGCCTCCCTCGGGGGCTAAAGCCCCGTTCCATTTATTAAGGGCATCATCGGCACGACTGAAGTTGTGCCCTTTCAAAACGTCAGAGGTTAGAGCCCCAAGCTATTACCCTGCAGTCAACGTATGGGTTGAAGCCCGTACCCTTCAGGCTGGCACCTGCGCGAAGCGGGCGATCCCTGCCACAAGTTTCCCAAGCGAAAAAAACGAAACGAGGACACTATGTCTACGAAGCAAGAAGTAGCCGTCGAGCTTGCCGGCGGCAAACGGCTGGTATTTGAAACCGGACGGATGGCCAAGCAAGCCAGTGGCGCCGCGCTGGTGAGTGCGGGCGAGACTGTGGTACTGGCCACCGCGGTGGCGTCACCCGATCCACGGGAAGGCATCGATTTCTTCCCGCTCACGGTGGATTACCGTGAGTACACGTACGCCGGAGGACGCATTCCCGGCGGCTTTATCAAGCGCGAAGGCCGTCCCAGCGAGAAAGAGATACTGACTGCGCGGCAGATCGATCGTCCCATCCGTCCGCTGTTCCCGGATGGGTTCCGCAATGAAACGCAGTTGATTGCGCTGGTGTTCTCGGCCGACAAGGAAAACGATCCTGACGTTGTTGCGATCAATGCGGCGGCTGCGGCGGTTGCGCTCTCCGATATTCCGTTCAGCGCGACGGTGGGAGCGGTTCGCGTGGGCCGCGTGAACGGCGAGTTCGTGGCGAACCCCACCTATGCCGAGCGCGCGTCGACGACCGTGAACATTATGGTGGTCGGCCACAAAGACGGCATAGTGATGATCGAGTCTGGCGCCAAGGAAGAGACCGAGGAAGTGATTCTAGGGGCCATCGAGTTTGCGCACGGCGAGATCAAGAAGATTGTTGCCGCAATCGATGAGCTTGTTGGCAAGGCAGGTAAGGCGAAGCGTGCCTTCAATGCACCCGAGGTGGATGAGGCTTATTACAACGAGCTGAAGGCGAAGATCGGGGAGCGCTTGAAGGATGCGCTCGATACCAAGACCCACGGCAAGACGGAAAGTTATGCGCTGATCAAGCAGATCAAGGACGAGCTTGCGGCATCCATTCCTGCCGAGGAGGCAGCCGAGGGCAAAAAGAAGCTGGCTCATTATTATGAGCTGCTGCGCGAGCGGATCTTCCGGGAGCAGGTGACCAAGGAACGGGTTCGTCCGGATCGCCGCGCCTTTGATGAAATTCGCCCGATCACGATTGAGACTGGCGTGTTGCCTCGGACGCATGGTTCGGCGCTGTTCACGCGGGGTGAGACGCAGGCGCTGGTGACGGCAACACTGGGAACGACAGACGATGGGCAGCGGCTGGAGAGCTACGAGGGCGAGCAGCGGAAGAATTTCATGCTGCATTACAATTTTCCGCCGTTCAGCGTTGGCGAGACGGGCCGCATGACCGGCGTGGGCCGGCGTGAAGTTGGTCACGGAGCATTGGCGGAGCGCGCGATTACTGCGGTGCTGCCCGGGGCGGATGAGTCGCCGTATTCGATGCGGGTGGTGTCGGACATTCTGGAATCGAACGGTTCTTCGTCGATGGCTTCCGTGTGCGGCGCAAGCCTGGCGCTGTATGACGCCGGCATTCCGCTCAAGGGCGCAGTTGCCGGCATTGCCATGGGTCTGGTGAAAGAGGGCGACGACTACGCCATCCTTACCGACATTGCAGGAGCCGAAGATCACTACGGCGATATGGACTTCAAGGTAGCCGGAACGCGCAAGGGCATTACTGCGCTGCAAATGGATATCAAGATCGGCGGCCTGACCCGCCAGATTCTTTCTGAGGCCATGGAGCAGGCGCGCCGAGGGCGCATATTCCTATTGGACAAAATGGACGGCGAACTTAGCGGACCGCGCAAGGAACGTTCGCAGTACGCGCCGCGCATTGAGACGCTGCAGATTCCGGTCGAAAAGATTCGCGACCTGATCGGCAAGGGGGGCGCGACGATTCGCGGAATTGTCGAACAGACTGGCGCCAAGATCGACGTGGACGATGCCGGCAAGGTGAGCGTTGCCTCGAGTGACGGCGAGGGCCTGAAGAAGGCGCTGGCCATGATCAACGATGTGACGGCGGTGCCGGAAGTTGGCAAGACCTATCTGGGCAAGGTGGTTCGGCTGGCGGAGTTTGGGGCGTTTGTCGAGATTTTTCCGGGCACCGATGGACTCTTGCACATCTCCGAGATCGCAGAGCATCGCGTAAAGGATGTAAAGGATGAGCTGCGTGAGGGCGATCAGGTGATGGTAAAGGTGCTGGCTCTTGAAGGCAACCGCATCAAGCTGAGTCGCAAGGCGCTTATCAGGGAGCAAAAGGCGAAGTTGGCCCAGACTGCTCCGGTTGAGGGCGGGGAGGGCGAGGCTGCACCGCGCGAAGCGGCGGCGCCGGCTGCGCGGCCACGGCATGAGTTCGACGAGCGCCAGCCGGTCTCGAATCAGAGCACGATTCTAATCGAGGGCGGCGATGACTTTGATGAAGAAGGCGGCGAGGAGTTCGACGAGACGACCGAGCCGAACTTCAATCGTGCCGATGGCGCACCAGTTGTCGCTGCAGGCGCGCAGCCTAGTGGTGGTAGTGGTGGTGGACGTCCGCAACAGAACAACAACCGGCGCCGTCGTCGCCGCCGTCCCGGTGGACGCGGCCCTGGCGGCAATTAAGACAGGCGCAACTACTCTGGAACTGAAAATGAAAAGGCCTGGGCAAAATGCCCAGGCCTTTTCTGTTGGTGCGGGCTTCAGAATTCGTCAGGGAGGGGGAGCCTGACCGCGGTTGATGGCATTGCATTCAGGCTGTTGCCGGGGCTAGGGCAGAATCGGCGCGGCGCCGGTTCAGTGAGTTGCTGCCTCACCCTGTGGATCGGTGGCCGGGAAGGAGCGCTGGTCGATAAGCGGCCGGCGAAGGTTCGGTTCGAGGGTTCTGCCGGCGTTCTTATCGCCGTACATCCTGCGATCGGCGGCGATGCGCAGCGATGCTGCATCGTGGGCGTCTTCAGGAAAGATCGCAGTTCCTACGCTGCCGCCGATTCGCACCGAGTGGCCTTCAAATTCGAATGGCTCGTCAAGGAGCTGCATAAGGGAATCGCCGACCAGGTCCGCAATTTCACGTGAGGTCGGTGATTCGAGAATGATGGAGAACTCATCACCGCCAGTGCGCGCCACGGTGTCAGATCGGCGGACACGGGTGTTAAAGATCTGACCTACGCGCCTCAAGAGCAGATCGCCGATGTGGTGGCCAACGGTGTCGTTGACCTGTTTGAAGTGATCGAGGTCGACCAGCAGCAGGGCGGCCTGTGTACCGGAGCGGCGGGCACGCTCGAGGGCGCCGACCAGCCGGTCTTCAAAGAGCCTGCGATTGGGCAGGCCAGTAAGCTCATCATGGAGCGCGAGGTGCTTGTTGTGCGCGATCTGATCCTCAAGCTGGAGCAGGATCATGCCCACGGCAACTACGTATTTGGGCAGGTTCCAGACCTCGCTTTCAACGTGCACGTTGGGATAAAGGAATTCGAGAACGGGTGCGACCACGAAGACAAAGGCCCAGGCAAAAAAGCCGGCGATGGTAATGAATGCACCGGTAGTGGGGCGCTTGTAGGTCGTCCAGAAGTGGATGCTGCAGCCGAGATAGACGGTGAACAGAACTGCATTGAGGGCAAGGTCGGAGCCATTGGGCCGATATTGGAAGACAAGAAGAAATGCCGAAAGGCCGCAATAGATGCACACCAGGGTCCAGCGGAGGGGATGAGTGAAGGCGTGCGATGTGAGCAAGGCAAGCAGCAGCGGTCCGGCTCCGATAAGGGCGGCGGCGGGGACGAACATCCACGAGTTTGAGGGCGCTGTAACCAGCAAAGCCAGATACAGCGTGTTGGCGCCAAGAAGCACGAGAAGCATCGATCGGCTGGAGAGCTTGTCGCGGTAGGGAACGCAGGCCCACATGAAAATGACGCCGGCCCAGACCAGGGCGGCGTACACGACCAGGAGCA
>JASHVU010000125.1 GCA_030044455.1 Acidobacteriaceae bacterium
AATGTCGCCATGTCGCAAGATGACCACGTTCATCCTCAGCCGTTGAGCCTTGAGATTCCAGACGGCCGCGGCGGCTGGAAAGTCGCGTACGCCAATCTGGGTTTTCCTGCCGGCCGCAACAAGACATGCCTTATCGATATCACTGGCCTGTTTCACGCAGGAGCGCCGCACAAGCTGCGTCTGCGCACCAATCTCGAAATCTACTGGGACCAGATCGAGTGGGCGCAGGGCCTGCCCGATGCCGCCACAAAGATCACCCATCTCACTCCCCAATCAGCCGACCTGCATTATCGAGGCTTCTCGGCCATTCATCAGGCAAACCCATCGTCGCCCGAAATTCCCGATTACAACCGTATAGCCGCGACCACCCAGATCTGGCGCGATCTCGAAGGCTTCTACACGCGTTACGGCGATGTGCGCGAGCTGCTCAAGGCGACTGACGATCGCTACGTGATTATGAACGCGGGCGACGAACTTGCGCTGCGCTTTGCGGCGCCGCCACCTCCGCCTGCGGGTTGGGTGCGCGACTACGTGATTGAGGGCGATGGCTGGGTAAAGGACGGCGACTACAACTCGACCTTCTCGCGCACGGTACAGCCGCTGCCCTACCACGCCCGCACTGAGTACGACACGCCGCCAGGCACGCTCGAAGACGAATGGGTCTATCGCCATCATCCTCAGGACTGGCAGAACTATCAAACGCGCTATGTAACAGCGGATACCTTCCGCAATCCCTTGCGCAACGGGAAAACTCAATGAAGAAAGCTCCAATCGCGCGAATCCTCGTCGTAATATTCTTCGCAGCGCTGCTTGCGACCCCGTGGATGGTGCGCCATCTTTCTGCTCCGGCAAAGACCGGAGCCAATCCCAGCGCGCAAGCCGCGCTTGCTCGCTATGGTTTTTCGCTTCAGGAAGTCGCGCATGAGGCTGGCATAGATTTTGTTCACCAGGCGCCCACGCTCGATTCAAAGCTCGAGGGCATCATGCCTGAGGTCGCGTCGATGGGCGCATCGGTCTCCATTGTCGACTACAACCGCGACGGCTGGCCCGATATCTACGTAACCAACAGCGCCATCGGCAGCAGGAATCATCTCTACCGCAACAATCACGACGGCACGTTTACCGATGTCGCCGAACAGCTGGGCATCGCCGACGTAAACCAGCCGGGAACCGGTGTTTCAATGGGCGCGGTGTGGGGTGATTACGACAACGATGGTTATGATGACCTTTTCCTTATCAAGTGGGGCAAGCCCGAGCTGTTTCACAACGACCAGGGCAAACACTTCACTCGCGTAAGCGATGAGGCAGGTCTGCCGCCCTGGATCAACGCCAACACTGCCGTGTGGTTCGACTACGACCACGACGGCAAGCTCGATCTCTTCGTCGCCGGTTACTATCCTGAGGACGTTAACCTGTGGCACCTGCGCGATACACGCATGATGCCCGACAGTTTTGAGTACGCCAATAATGGCGGTCGCAAATATCTCTTTCACAACCTGGGCAATGGCCACTTTGAAGAAGTGAGCGCTAAAGCCGGCATCAGCAGCCGTCGCTGGGCGCTGGCCTGCGCCGCGGCCGACCTGAACGGAACCGGCTATCCCGATCTCTTTGTCGCCAACGATTACGGCGTTTCAGAACTGTATATCAACGATCACGGACATTTTCACGAAGCGGGCAAGGAAGCGGGCGTCGGCTTCGCGCCAAAGAGCGGCATGAATGTATCCTTCGGCGACATCTTCGACCAAGGCAAGTTTTCCATTTATGTATCGAACATCTCTGAAGAAGGCGTGCTGATTCAGGGAAACAATCTGTGGGTGCCTCAGCCGGGCTCGGCGCTCAAGTACGACAACATGGCGCGCGATCTCGGCGTTGAGCTGGGTGGGTGGAGCTTCGGCGCGCAATTCGGCGACTTCAACAACGACGGCAACCTCGATCTTTATCTCGCCAATGGATTCGTTTCGCTCGACCGGCAACGCAGTTATTGGTACGACTTTTCAAAAGTGGCCGGCGGCAACAGTTCCATTATCAGCGATGCGGCAAACTGGCCTGCATTCAACGGCCGCAGCCTATCGGGCTTTCAGCAAAAACGCCTTTGGCTCAACGACGGAGAAGGCAAGTTCGTCGATGTTGCCCAGGTTGTGGGCGCAACGGACACCTACGACGGCCGCGCGGTGGCGCTCGCCGATTTGTGGAATACAGGCGCGCTCGACATCGTCGTTGCTAATCAACGTGGGCCATTGCTGATCTACAAAAACACCGTCACGCCCGACAATCGCTGGATCGAGTTCTCGCTCGAAGGCACAAAGAGCAATCGCAGCGCCATTGGCGCGCAAATCACGCTCTACTGGGACGGTAAAGAACAGTTGCAGCAGGTCTCGGGCGGCAACGGATTTGCGTCGCAAAACGACCGGCGCTTGCATTTCGGCCTGGGCAAAAACCCTAGGATTGAAAAAGCAGTGATTCACTGGCCTTCGGGCACTGTGCAAACGCTCGACAATCTCACGCCCGACCGTCTGTACACTGTGAAGGAACCGTCATGAGCCAGCCAATCGCACAATCAGATCCGCCGCGGCAGCAAACTGCTCCCAAGTCGCAGTTTAGGGGATGGGTACCAATATCGAGCCGTCTTAATCCGTA
>JASHVU010000126.1 GCA_030044455.1 Acidobacteriaceae bacterium
CGAATTTGACGCCAAATCCATCAATATGGATCATTTATTTGATATATCAAACAAGACAACTCCGTCAAACAAATAACCAAGACCCAGGGCCGACGGCCAAGAAACTTTATCCCTTCAGCTCATTTCAAATTCTTTAATAACTCGACTTGGCGCAGTCTTGATGGAAAGCCACCATTTCTCCCATGTTTTCTGTCAGATTCGCTGCCTCTGAAACTCGTTCCGTTGCATATGTGACCCAATGCGAATTCATGTGGTTGACATGACGAGCCGAGAAGCAGCTTGACAATCGTATCGTTTGATTGATATGTCAGCTTGGATCGTCGATTCCCCACAAGAGGCGCATGATGAAAATTTGGCGCAACCTTTCACCCCTGCTTCCGCTGTTGATGCTGATGCCGTGCTCGCTCGCGCTTGGGTCGCCGACCATCTCGCTGTCACCAACCAGTCTCCGCTAACATGTAGGGGGTGGCATAGCAAGACACTTGCACAGTAACAGCGATCAGCGGTGGCGATTGGCATCGCGTACCCTTGATCGGAGTGTTAATCTCGCGCCATGTGTGGACGATACCCGTCGCTTCGGGCGGATCAGTTGGCATCTAGTGACCCCTTTTTCGCTATGCCGCTGTGCGCTTGCATCCACAGTCGGTTGCAAGTCAGGTAAACCCATTCCACACCGGCGTCTGGTTTCAAAATGAAAGATAGCTACGAGATCAAGCTGCAAAAGATATAACCGTTGAGTCGTTGCATCAAGTCCCAACAGTCTGAACGAAGGCAAGGAGGGGGCAGTGACACTAACAAAATGCGCACTCTTCGGAACTTTGCTGGTGAGTTCATTCATCTGCCAACAAGTCGATGCCCGGAAAACGACCCCAACGAGTACGGCCCCCGTGTTTGTCTCGATGCCCAAGGATATTCAATGTGAATTAAGCGGAATGTCCTTCCGGTCAGTTGTGGGCGCGAACGCTCAGTTGACTGACACGAGCGGCTCTGTCGATGGAGCCACTTGCTCGCTGTCACCCCACTCGCTCGTGATCGCTCCCTGATGCTCTAGCCGATAGAGCGCGGGATAGAGCGAGCCTTGCTGGATCACTAGTTCTTCGCCCGAAATTTGCTGGATTCGCAGCAACACCCCGTACCCATGGAGTGGCCCGAGGGAAACGGCCTTGAGGATTAGCATGTCGAGTGTGCCCAGAAGCAGGTCGGGGGATTTGTCACGGCTGGATTCGCTCATAGCTCTCCTCGAACGTCTAGGAAGAAGGATAGTGCGTCTCCCCTAGGCCGTCAAGGAGAAACGTCATAATCTTGGGAAACGGGAACTTCTCGGAATTCTGTCAATGAGCGCGTTACCCCGAAATCACCAATCCATCAGATCGACTGGGGGCATCATCGGAACTCTTCTATGGACATCGCAAAGGAGTCATGGTACCTTTGCGATGTGCAAAGGAAGAAACCATGACCGAAAAGCCGGAAGTCCTCCAAGGCACTCTCGACCTGATGGTTCTGAAGACCCTTCATGCTCTGGGCTCTCAACATGGGTTTGGAATTGCCCGTCGGATCGAGCAGATCAGCGAACAGTCATTGAAGCTAAACGAGGGCACTGTATATACCTCGCTTCTCAGGCTTCAGCAACGGGGCTGGATTTGTTCTGAGTGGGGTGTATCGGAGAACAATCGCCGGGCACGGTTCTATTCGATCACCAAACGAGGACAAAAGCAGCTGGCAATTGAAACGGAGAATTGGGAGACAATCTCGGGGATCATTGGGCGTGTTCTCCGCCTGGCGGGGCAAAAGTAATGATGCTTGGATGGTTTGCCCGTCTTCTCTCAAGGATTCACGGCCTCTTTGGTCAAGCAGGGGCAGAACGTGAATTGAACGAGGAAATCGAGGCGCACGTTGAATTGCTGGCAGAGCGATTCGTGTGCCGCGGGATGAGCCGCACGGAAGCTGCTCTTGCCGCTCGTCGCCAGTTCGGTAACGCGACACTGCTGAGGCAGCGCCATAGAGAATCGCGCACGTTTCTGTCTTTCTTTACCGTCTTCCAAGATGTTCGCTTTGGTCTCCGCATGTTGAGGAAGAGCCCTGGATTCACAACGATTGCTGCGGCTTCGCTCGCGTTAGCTATTGGGGCGAACACGGCGATCTTTTCCGTTGCCAAGAATCTGCTTTACGATCGGCTCGGTGTGTCGCATCCGGAGCAGTTGCGGCTATTGGGATGGGCTGGCGACGACAAAGTAGCGGTGCATAGTTACTGGAGCTCCTATGAAGCACGCGATGCGGGAATGAAGAGTGAATGCTTTTCGTATCGAGTGTTCCGCGAATTGCAAGCGCACAATCGATCGCTCGAAGGCCTGGTCGCCTTCAAGGACCTCCCCGCGAGCGCAGCGGTTCGTGGCAGCGCCCAGCGAATGCAAATGGAACTCGTTTCAGGAAACTTCTACTCCGTTCTGGGGGTGCGGCCGCAATTGGGCAGGACGATTCAACCCTCGGATGACGTCGCTTCAGGAGCCGGCGCCGTTGCGGTTATTAGCGATTCGCTTTGGCGCCGCGAGTTTGGCAGCTCGCCCGCGGTGCTGGGGCAGACGATCGCCGTGAACCGTACTATTTTGACCATTGTAGGCGTAAATCCTCGCGATTTTACCGGCGCGCAGAGCGTGCAGCAATCGCCGGATTTGTTTGTCCCGCTGAGCATGCAGCCGCTCGTGAAGCCATGGGGGCGCAGAGTGTCTCTGCTCTCGCAGCCGGATAACTGGTGGCTGGAGGTGATGGGCCGAGTCAAACCAGATGTGCCCAACCGGCAGCTTCGAAGCGAGTTGGATGTGCAACTGGCTGCTGCCGTTCACGGAACCATGACAGTAAAGGCCGACGAGACGGTTCCTCGCATGGTGTTGGTGGATGGCAGCCGTGGATTGCATCAGTTGGACAGCAATTTTAAGGGCCCGGTCAATGTGTTGATGGTGCTAGTGGTGCTGGTGCTTGCGCTAGCGTGCGCCAATGTGGCCAATTTGCTGCTGGCGCGGGGTGCGCAGCGACAGAGAGAAATGAGCGTGCGCCTGGCTCTTGGCGCAGGGCGTACGCGTGTCATTCGCCAGTTACTCACCGAGAGCCTGCTACTGGCGATGCTGGGTGGCGCGGTTGGGCTTCTGCTCGGCTACCTGGGGCGAAATGGAATCCCGCGGATGCTGACGACCCCATGGTTGCCCGCGCAAATAGATATTCCTTTCGATTGGGGTGTGTTCTTGTTTGCTGCTGGAGTGACCCTGCTTACGGGGATCGTGTTTGGCGTGGCTCCCGCATGGTGTGCGGTGAGGGCAGACGTAGGCAGCAGCCTCAAGGAGGGTACTCAAACCGCCACCGAACGGCGCAAAGGGTTGGGAGGGAGATTCCTGGTCTCGTTCCAGATCGCTTTGTCAACCTTGCTGGTAATTGGGGCAGGCTTGTTCATGAGGACCGTGTTGAGCCTAGGTACAGCGGACGTTGGGTTCACGACCGACCACCTGTTGCTTGCGTACATTGATCCTCCCCAGCAACGCTATCCGGAAGGGAAGGATGTGGTTCTGCACGAGCATCTGGAACAGGCTATAGGCGCTGTGCCCGGTGTTCAGGCGGTGACTCTCATGTCCACGCCGTACCTTACCGACTCCATGAGCAAGATGGGTATCGTGACCGAAACGGAGAGCGCAGATCCGACCAAGGCACGGGGTGAGCGAGATGAAGAGGTTGGTAACAGGTTCTTTGAAACATTGGGGATTCCGATTCTGGCCGGTCGCGGCTTTGGTTCGCAGGATACGGCTACCTCAGCCAAGGTGGCCGTGATCAACCAGAGCCTGGCGCGGACGCGCTTCCTCCTTCGCAATCCCATTGGGCAGAGATTCCGGATAGAGGGAAGCACGGATTGGATCAAGGTTGTGGGCATCTGCGCCGACACGCGGTACCAGAATCTGCGAGAGGATAATCCGCCACAATTCTTTGTGCCATATGTTCAGCAGACCGAGGTCGGTGGCATGAGTTATTTCATTCGGACGAATGTCGCGCCGGACGCCGTCGTTTCCGCGCTGCGGCGTGCAGTGGCGCGAATCGACTCGGATCTACCCCTGGAGGACGTTCGCACTGAGCATGAGCAAATCGGCGAGAGCATGCGCGTGGAGCGCGCTCTTGCTGCGCTGGTCGCCAGTTTTGGATTGCTGGCTCTCGCGCTGGCTGCAGTGGGCATCTACGGTGTCATGGCGTATTCGGTGGCCAATCGCAGAAATGAAATCGGGATTCGCCTTGCACTCGGTGCAAGGCCGGGCCAAGTGCGTGGAATGATTCTGCGTGAGAGTACATTGCTGGCGATTGCGGGAACCGTCGTGGGTGTGGGCGCGGCTCTGCTGCTGACGCGGATGGTGAAGTCGATGCTCTACGGAATTCAACCGCGCGATCCTACAACGATAACTGCTGGGATTCTGGTTCTGCTGGCGGTTGCGCTTGCGGCAAGCTGGATTCCGGCACAACGAGCGGCCGGGGTGCAGCCCATGGAGGCGTTGCGCAACGAGTAGACGGAGGGTGGCACTGCGCTCCGAGTTCGAGGCCGCCTTTTCTGTCCTCGGCAGACTACTGCGCTCCTCATTTGACGCCAAATCTCTAGTGCCGTATCGACAATCGAATGTAGGCAGGCGAAATCTCTCCGTTGATGACCGGAATAACGGGAAACAGCCGTCCTCCCCACACGCCAGTGGCAAACCCGAAAATGGCGTCGAGTAATGCAAGCGATGTCCCTAGCGGATCAATTAGGAAGACCTTATGCGCACAGACAGCATACGGGCGTCGCTCACGTCCACGGAGGATCGCATTGCAGCGATCTTTCTGAGCTCATAGCCTATTTTATATTTAGTTAATACAAAAGCATTCTGTTTACTCCTTTGTAATACTGGTAAGAAAAACTTGGGCACATCTTGGGCACAAAGGATCGCACCCCTCGATAAGCTATTGATTTTAAGATTGATATTTATGGTGCCGGGAGGGGGGGTCGAACCCCCATGACCGCAAGGGTCGGCGGATTTTGAGTCCGCTGCGTCTGCCAGTTCCGCCATCCCGGCCAACAGTGGTGGGCCCTC